>NZ_JAUBSF010000059.1:0-44623 GCF_036704615.1 Microcoleus sp. K4-B3 | reverse complement strand
ATTGGTTATCAAATGGGGACGGAAACTTAAAAACAAAGGAAATGCTATTATCACAATTTAAATGCGAAACAGCTTAGAAGCTTTCAAAAAGCATAAGTTAGCAGAAAAAGCAGGTGAATCAGGGCGATCGCAGTTGGGATGATTTTAAGAGTGCGCTGTTATATTATTGTTTGTTCCGACATAGATGGCTTGTAAAACCCACCCAATAGCCTGTAGATACTGTCTTGACCTGTCAAGGGGTAGCAGTCAAATAATTGGGGTCGAAAGGCTTTTGGGATTTTAAAATCCCAAAAGGCAAATGCACCAGTTTTCTCATCAGCGCACCAATCACCTGCATTTTGACCTGGACACGACCCAGGGTAAGAGCATCTCAATCATGCTTGACAAAAGCACTTGAGAATTTGCATCATATAGTCATTGTTCATCGCAGCCCGTTTGATTTTTTGTCGCAGGCTACGCTGGAGAGTTGTTTCTTGGTTAACCGCCGGCCAGCGCGAGCCGTCTTACCAGAGCGAAGTTCTGAGGACTGTTTAACGAGCGAATCCGGGATTTATCTTCATTAAAAGTCACATCTAAACTCCAATGCACTTGGTTTTCAATGCTCCAATGTTGACGAATAGCACGACCATTCCGCTTTAGCGTCTACTGGTAAAGAACTTAGGTAAAACTGTACCTCGTGAGTGGTTTTGTTCCACAGATGACGAACTCTTTCGACCATAACAATAGTGCGCAAGCCAGCAAGATTGCTCTTGCTTGTAAAGTCCTCCTAGTTTGGCAAGTGATACCGCCCAAACTTTTCGATTATCGAGGCTCCGGATGTCCCTTTTCGGTTCGGGAATCATAACTCATTTCAATCCCTATGAAATCCTGAGTTTTTGCAGTCTCAAACCAGTCTTTAACTTGATTGTAAAGAGTGGGATGATTGCTTTTTAGTGCCACGATATAATCGGCTTTTTTCTGACGAATCAGTCGGACTATTTCTGTTTGAGTCCCCATCGCATCAATGGTGATAATCGCCCCGGCAATGTCGAGCGCGTTCTAGTAGGGCTGGAATTGCTGTAATTTCATGATTAATGGTCTTCTACTTTGACTTGTCCGAGTACCAAACGCTGTTCGCTCGCCCAAGCTGTCACTAAATGTAAGTTTTTCAAACCTTTCTGTCGCTCGTAAGAACCTCGCCAACTTTTGCCATCTATTGGGATAATTTCTTGGAAGACTGAACCCATAATTTGTTGCAACCATGGTGATAACTTCTGAAGAAAAAACTTTCTGGTCTAGCTTTTCAAACACAAGGGCGGAATGTATCATCGCTGGGGATGCCATTGGGTAACTCTAAAAATTCTTCTAACTATTGCTGCTTGCTGAGTCCATAATTTTCGATGTCTTCCCACCCCGCCAGATCCTGCGATCGTAGCTAATATGGTAATGACCAGAATGTCTTTAAGTAAATGTTGTTTGGTTCGGTCTACTAGGAGGGTCTGGTATGTCATCAAAATAAGTTGAAGGCGCAGTAAGTGTTGCATGGAGATGGGTTGAGAACTGTCGGGCTTCGCTAATGATTTTGGCTCATTCACAACACGATCGAATCCTTTCTCCATTGATTTTTCCTCACCATTCGTGACACAGATGAAGCAGTATTATAGAACCCATTTGACATCTTTGAGGCTGCGTGTCGCTCGCCCGTTGTCTGTCGATGGTCCGTTGTCTGTCGCTCGCCCGTTGTCTGTCGCTCGCCCGTTGTCTGTCGCTCGTCCGTTGTCTGTCGCTCGTCAAAAGCTCTCAAATGGGTTCAAAGAACCGCTATTGACAGGATGCTCTTTTATATCTTGCCCTTTTTGTCAAGTACAATTTATACCAAATTAGATGAGCTTACCCTGAGAAGTAGAGTTGCTTCTCATCCTGATGCTGTCGTCAAATCGAGGTGAAGTCAACTGGCTGTGCATATTCTGCACAATTGTGTCCCAGTAGGTGATTCAGCTTTTGGGGAGATGTCTAATGTTTCTCTCCCAATGACAACTTGAGTAATTTTACTGAATTCTGTCTGCTCTGGAAATAGCGATCGCCTCTCGGGGCAGTTATATAAAATATAAACATTTTGTCAATGTGTAAGTCCTAGCGGCTTCTCTTAATTTTTATTGATTGGCTGGGGGAACTGCGGGGATGAAAATCATCATTTCTCCAAGGGCGTTGATAAATCCTGCTTTGAACCGCCACTATATAGCGCGTCTAAATGAAGGGTCTCATTGACCGAGTAGAGACGTTGCCTGCTACGTCGGTTTAGTCTCCCATAAATTCGTTAATTCCTAGGCTCTCCCTTTAGGCTAAAGGAATTTCAATAATGAACTCTGTCCCAGCACCCTGTTCTGAAAAGCAACTCAGTTGACCACAATGTTTTTCTACAACAATCTGATGACTAATTGATAAACCCAGTCCCGTACCTTTTTCTGCTGGCTTGGTTGTAAATAGATAATCAAATATTTTAGTGCATACCTCTTCCGGCATTCCCAAACCGTTATCTTTAATGTGAATAATGGCAATATTTCGCTGGCGGTCAACTTCAGTGCAAATCATAATTTGTCTGGGATTTGCTTGAATTTGTTCCAAATTTTGCTTCAGAAGAGAATCTTCTAAAGCATCAATGGCATTAGCAATAATGTTAATAAATACCTGATTTATCTGTCCGGGGTAGCACGGTACTAGAGGTAAATTTCCATATACTTTAACGACTTCTATTTTCGGACGTGTATCATTTGCTTTTAATCGATGTTGTAGAATTAGTAATGCACTGTCAATCCCTTCATGCAGGTTAGCTTCTACTTTTGATGTACTATCAGCGCGGGAAAAAGTTCTTAAAGATACACTAATTTGACGAATCCGTTCTACGCCCACTTTCATGGATGAAATAAGCTCGGGTAAGTCTTGTATGAGATACTCTAAATCCACTTCTTCGGCACGAGTTGCAATCACTGCACCTGGAGAGGGAAACTGTTGCTGATAAAGATGAACAATTTCTAATAAATCTTGAATATAAGTTTCAGCATGAGTCAGGTTTCCCTTGATAAAGCCTACTGGATTATTAATTTCATGAGCCACTCCAGCCACTAATTGACCGAGGGTAGACATTTTTTCGCTTTGGATTAATTGGAGTTGAGCTTGTTGTATGGTCTGTAGAGCTTGTTTTAGTTCAGAGGTTCGGTCTTCAACTCGTTTTTCTAATTCTTGATTCAATTGTTGTAAAGTTTTTTCTAAAGTCGTTTTTTCTTCAATTTTTTCTTGGAGCAATTGATTTTTGCTTGCCAGATCTTTGGTCAAGTTTCGCAACTCTAAATGAACTTGAATTCTAGCTAATACTTCTTCTTTTTGAAAGGGTTTAGTGATATAATCTACAGCCCCAAGGCTTAAACCTTTGACTTTTTGATCGGTGTTGCCAAGAGCCGTCATAAAAATGATCGGGATTCCTGAAGTTGACGGGTTACTTTTCAGTCTAGAACAAGTTTCAAATCCGTCAATTCCCGGCATCATTATATCTAATAAAATTAAATCTGGGGTGACATATTCTATTTTTTGCAGCGCACTTTCTCCATCTTGAGCTACTAAAACTTCTAGTCCTGCCTCATCTAAAACGTTAAATATAACACCTAAGTTTGTAGGATTATCATCTACAATTAAGAGGGTGTTTTTTGAGAAAGATAAATTATTCATAAAGCTTTAGCCTTCTCCTTGGTTTTTAATTATAAGCCGCGTAGCGTCCTGACTATCTAATCTGCCAGTTTGCAGAGCCAATCTGCAGCAGGATTTTTCAATTATAAGCTGCGTGACGTTCTGACTATCTAGGGGTCGGGAAAAAATTAACCTTGTCCCATTGGTGTATCATCATATTATAGTTCAATGAGGATGCTAACCAATGTAATCTTTTTTATTTTAACGTAAAGTTTTTGTAACGCACTCTAGTCTTATGGCTTTCCTATCCCTTTCTCTACAGAAGAGTCCTACGTCTGGTGAATAGTCTGTTGCTCTAGAGTATAGACAAATACATTTTTCCTAAAAAGTTATGGGTACAAATGTTGCTAAGTTCCAGAAAATGTCGCTACGCCGTGTCTTAATTGTTCCTTTTGTTTTACAAATCTTTACAGCCGTAGGGTTAACCGGATATTTTTCGTTACAAAACGGACAGAAAGCAGTTAATGATGTAGCCGCACAGTTGCGCCGTGAAATTGCCACCAGAATTGAGCAGAATTTGCATACCTATCTAGCGGTTCCCCATTTAGTTAATCAAATTAATGCAGATGCTATTAGTCTTGGTCAATTTAGCCTAGACAACCTGACAGTATGGGAGCGTCATTTTTGGCAACAAAAAAATCGCTTTAATAGCGTAGATGGCCTGACAATTATCAATGAAAAAGGCCAAGGTGTATCTATTATTAGTAACGATGAAAGAAAGCGAGTCCTTCAAGCAACAAGTCCAACCAAGCCGAACCAAGTATTCATGTATTTGGCTGGTAGTCAAGGAGAAAGAAGAAAATTAATCAAAGTGGTTAAAAATTTCGATCCCCGAAGAATTACAGCTTACAAAGAAAGCATGGAAGCTAGTAAACCCACCTGGACTAAAATACATTTTGGTGAACTTATTATCACCCCTATAATGACAGCAGGGCAACCAGTTTTTGATAAAAATGGAAAAGCTACTGGTGTCTTGTTAACTACTCTACGTTTATCCCTAATTGGGAATTTTTTGCAAACTTTAAAAGTTGGAAAAACAGGACAAACTTTTATTATCGAGCGAAGCGGAATGCTAGTGGCAACTTCCACATCAGAAAAACCATACCGAAATAGGCAAAGATTTCCAGCCACTGACAGCAAAGATATTTTAACCCAAGCGACTGCAAAATATCTAACAGAGCGATTTAACAATTTCAATTATATTAAAAATTCTCAGCCGTTAGATTTCTTACTAAACGGACAAAAACAATTCGTACAAGTTGTTCCTTTTCAAGATGGTAAAGGGATTGATTGGTTAATTGTAATGGCGGTTCCAGAAAAGGATTTTATGGAACAAATTAACAGGAGTAGACATACGACGATTTTACTATGTCTTTTGGCACTATTTTTCGCAACAGTTTTGGGAATTGTGACTTCTGAATGGATAGCCCGACCGATTCGGCGTTTGGGTAAAGCCACAAGCGCGATCGCTGACGGCGACTTCGAGCAAAAAGTAACGGCTTCCTCGGTTAAAGAAATCAGCGCTTTAGCGACTTCTTTCAATTTAATGAGCCAGCAACTCAAGCAGTCCTACGCACAATTAGAAGATTATTCGCACTCCTTAGAACAAAAAGTCGCAGAAAGAACTCAAGCATTAGAGCAAGAAATGCGCGATCGCCAACAGATACAAGAGACACTCCGGCAAAGCGAAGAAAGGTATCAATTAACTCTAGAAAGCGTTAATGAAGGCATCTGGGACTGGCGAATCCAAACAAACACCATCTATTTTTCACCCCAATGGAAAGCCATGCTAGGCTATCAAGACAACGAAATTATTAACCTATTTAGCTCTTGGGAAGCACTGGTTCACCCCGATAATTTACAGCCGATATTAGACTCTTTAGAAGACTATTTAAAAAGTGGAACTAAGGAACCTTATAGTTGGGAATTTCAGATGCGGCACAAAAACGGTAGCTACAGGTGGATACTTTCGCGAGGTCGGGTTGTCGAGCGGGATGCGGAAGGCCAACCCCTACGTTTAGTCGGCTCTCACACCGATCTTACCGATCGCAAACAAACGGAAATAGAATTGCAAATAGCCAAGGAAGCTGCCGACGCTGCGAACAAAGCCAAAAGCGAATTTTTGGCAAACATGAGCCACGAACTTCGCACACCCCTCAACGGTATATTGGGCTACGCTCAAATCCTCATGCGTTCAAAAAATTTAGACTCTCAAGATCTGAACGGTCTGAAAATTATTCATCAGTGTGGCTCTCATTTGCTCACTTTAATTAATGACATCCTCGACTTTTCTAAAATCGAAGCTAGGAGAATAGAACTTTACCCGACGCCATTTCATTTTTGGGCATTTTTAGAAGATGTCAGCCAAATCTTTCGCCTCAGATCCGAACAAAAAGCCATCAGTTTTATTTGTCAATTTGACTCTTCCTTACCCACCAACGTGCAAGGGGATGAAAAACGCTTAAGGCAGATTTTAATTAATCTCTTAGGTAATGCTGTAAAATTTACCGATCGAGGGGGCGTTACTTTCAAAGTTCAACTCATAAAATCAGTAGCCTTAGAACCTAACCCGAAGGAATTAAACGCCATCAACACTATCCGCTTTCAAATTGAAGATACTGGAGTTGGGATCGGCGAAGAGCAAATGCAGAAAATTTTTAAACCTTTTGAACAGGTAGGTGATACCAATAAAATGGCAGAAGGGACAGGTTTGGGATTGGCAATTAGCTTAAAAATTATCGAAATGATGGGGGGTAGTATTCGAGCGGCCAGTCAGTTAAATGCTGGCAGCCAATTTTGGTTTGATTTAGATTTACCTTCTGCTAGTAAATGGGAATCGGCAATTCAGCTACAAGCTGCGATCGCTGGCTATCAGGGAACTAAATTGAAAATTCTCGCAGTTGACGATCAGTGGGAAAATCGATCTGTGCTGGTTAATTTGTTGACACCCCTTGGCTTTGAAGTGCTAGAAGCTGTTAATGCCAAAGAAGCTTTAAAACAAGTTATTTGTGGTCAATTCAATGCAATTATTACTGATTTAGTCATGCCAGAAATGGATGGTTTCGAGTTAGTAAGCCGTCTCCGCTCTCAACCTAAATTTCAAGATTTAGTCATTATCGTTTCTTCAGCTAGCGCGTTTGAAGCTGACCAGTATAAGAGTTTAGATGTCGGCGCAAATGCTTTTTTACCCAAACCCGTACAGGCGGCTGAGTTATTGGTATTGCTACAAAAGCATTTAGGGATATCTTGGGTATATCAAGAATCACCTCACCTCAATCAAAATGTCAATCAATCCGTACAATTAGATTCAGCTTCTTCGTTAGTACCTCCACCAGATGAAGAACTGGTAATTTTATACGATTTGGTTATGAGAGGTAATTTAAAAGCAGTGACTCAACAAGTTGAACAGTTAAAAAAATTGGATGCAAAATATATTCCCTTTGCCGAACGGGTAGGTGAATTGGCTGCAAGCTTTCAGGAAAAAAAATTACGGTTATTTATCAACGATTACAAAGCCGATAACAAAAATCAAATTGATGGTTGAAAATAACGCGATTCAATTATAAGCCTATAAACCGCGTGGCGTTATGACTATCTAAGGGGCGAGAAAAAAAGTAACCTTGTCCGAAAATACATCCTAGTTCTCGAATAATTTCTATTTGTTCTTGAGTTTCCAATCCTTCAGCAACAATTTCCATATTTAATTTTTTACCTAATAATATAATTGTTTGAATTAAACTTGTATCGTTGGGATTTCGAGCCAGGTTTTGCAAAAAGGAACGATCGATTTTTAAAGTATCAATTGGCAAATCTTTGAGTAAACTTAATGAAGAGTAGCCAGTACAAAAATCATCGATACATATACCAACACCCATAGCTTTTAAAAATTCAAAGTTTAAATTTGTTGTTTTTAATAGACAACTTTCAGTGATTTCTATATTTAAAGTGTTTTTATTTATCCCAGTTTGTTGTAAGATTTCTGCAATTTGTTCAAATAAATTAACTTGCTGGAATTGAATGGGAGAAAAGTTAACGTTCATTTTCAAAGGCAAGTCAGGCAATTCCTCTTGCCAACGTCGTAACTGGTTGCAAGCTTCGCGTAAAATCCACCAACCTAAAGGATTAATTAATCCTGTTTCTTCAGCAACAGGGATAAATTGATCTGGTGAAATCATGCCTTTGGGATGATTCCAGCGGATTAAAGCTTCAAAACCTTTAATTTCTTCAGTAATGAGGGAAACAATAGGTTGATAGTACAAGCAAAATTCTTGTTGAGCGATCGCTTTTCGCAAGTCTTGCTCCAGTTCGAGGCGTGCGATCGCATCTGCTTGCATCTGCGGATCGAAAACCTGATAGTTACCACTTCCCTGCTTTTTGGCTCGATACATCGCAATATCCACATCTCTAAGGATATCCATCGGTTGTTGATAATCCATTGCACTAGAAGTTATACCAATACTCGCTTCTACGATCGCTTCGTAGTCATTAAACTTAAAGGGTAACTTGAACTGTTCTAATAGTTCTTGAGCAACTGTAATCCCTGTTTCTATTTCTACTAAAATCACAAATTCATCCCCACCCATGCGCGTTGCAGTTTGGGAAGATTTTAAACATCCTTGCATCCGCTTGGCTACGCACTTTAGTAGCTCATCTCCTGCTAAATGTCCCAGGCTATCATTAATAATTTTAAAGCGATCTAAGTCAATAAACAAAACAGAATAACTTGAATTTGCTGCAATTAGCTCCTGCAATCGCTTAATCAACCAGTCTCGATTTGGCAAACCTGTTAAGGAGTCATAAAAGGCATTATGCTCTAATTGAGCTTGACTTCTGTACAAGTCTTGCAGCGTTTGAGAAAGTTCTGCTGTTCGTTCCTTGACTCGGATTTCTAATTTTTGATTTAGCTGTTTTAAGTCTGCACGAGCCTTAGCATGTTCACCAATTTCTTGCAATAAATGCTGATTTTTAGCTTCAATAGTTGTAGTTAAATGTCGCAGATCTAAATGAGTTTTAATTCTCGCTAAAACCTCTTCTTTTTGAAAAGGTTTAATAATATAATCTACGGCTCCTAAAGATAAACCTTTGACAACATTATCTGTTTCAGAAAGAGCCGTAATAAAAATTACAGGAATTTGACTCCATAAAGGGTTTTCTTTCAAGCGTTCATAAGTTTCAAATCCATCTATTCCGGGCATCATTATATCTAATAAAATTAGGTCGGGAATCACATAATTTATTTTTTGGATAGCACTTTCTCCATCTTGAGCTACCAAAACCTCAAAACTAGCTTCACTGAGGAAATCCGCTAAGATTCCTAAATTAGCAGGGACATCATCCACTACCAAAATTGTATTTGAGTAAGACATTGAATTGTTCATAAATTTATTTCCTTGTATTGAGTGAGCATTTCCAATATTTTTTTCTCTTGAAACTCTTTAGCTAACTGCCGCAATTTTGACGCAAATGACATATATTTTGGATCGGTTTTTTCAATAGTTTCTGTCTGTTTTATAATCTCTTTCAAATTACCTCGCAAAGCCAAATTAAACAGTTTATCTAATGCTTCTGGAGGAGGAGGAACAATTTTATCGTAATTGGGTTTCCTTCCTGAAGGCATCAATGATGCAGCTTCATAAATCCACTCTATTTGTAAATGAAGTTCTAACTTTTCTAAAAGTTCTTCAGCTTGAACGGGTTTGGCTAAAAAATCAACTGCTCCCGCTTGTAAGCTTTGATTTTGGTCGGTTTCAAAAACACTCGCCGAAGAAACAATTATTTTAATATCTTTTAATTCTAAGCTTGTTTTCCAGTATGCCATTAATTGAAATCCATCCATTTCTGGCATAATTAAATCTGTAATCACTAAATCTGGTTTAGCCTGAGTTGCTATGTTCAATCCTTGTTTACCGTTAGTCGCTTCTATTACTTCAAATCCTAGAGGAGTCAGTAAATTAACAATGACCGATCGATTTTCCCAACGATCGTCAATCACGAGAATTTTTTGGGGATTTCCTTTAAATCCAATAATTTTACCTTTGTCAGTTTGAGAACTTGTATTAACCCATTCTGTGGCTTCTAATAGCTCTAAATCAAACCCAAAAATACTGCCCATTTGTAATTGACTGGTGACTTGAATGGTACTACCCATTAATTGAATAATTTTTTGAGTGATTGCCAGTCCTAATCCCGTTCCTTCTGCTTGATTTTTGCGAGATCCAACTTGTTCAAAAGGTAAAAATATTTTGGCGATTTCTTCGGGTTTAATTCCTACTCCTGTATCTTTGACACTGAAGCGAATTTTACAGCGAGTTTGATGGGAAAAAGTAATATTTTTTTCAATTAAACTGACACTAAAACTTATGTCTCCTATTTTGGTAAATTTGATGGCGTTACCAATAAGGTTAATTAATGCTTGTCGCAAGCGTTTTTCGTCGGCGTGAATGGCAATGGGTAAATCGGGATCGGGTTGGTAGCTAAATTTGAGACTTTTTTGTTCGGCGCGAATGCGACAAATTTCGGCAACGGCCTGCAGAAAAGCGGGAAAATGAAATTCTGTAGGGTAGAGTTCCATTTTCTGAGCTTCTATTTTAGACAGATCGAGAATATCGTTAATCAAAGTTAGCAGGTGAGAACCGCACTGGTAGATAATTTCAATGCTATTTTGTTCGTGTTCTCCTAGTTTTACAGAACGTTTGAGGATTTGGGCATAGCCTAAGATCCCGTTGAGTGGGGTTCGCAGTTCGTGACTCATGTTAGCCAGAAACTCGCTTTTGGCGCGGTTGGCATTTTCTGCGGCTTCTTTAGCGGCATAAATTTCTTGTTCGGCACGTTTGTATTCGGTAATATCTTCTACTGTACCTTCGTAGTAGAGAATATTGCCATTTTCATCACAAATAGCGCGAGCATTTTCTGAAATCCAAATAATACTACCGTCGCGGCAATAAACTTGAGATTCAAAGTCGGCAACACTGCCGCAATCGCTTATAATTTTTACCAATTCTTCTCGGTGGTTGGGATCTACATAAAGTTGTTGTTTAATATTGGTTAATTTGCCAATTAATTCGCCAGGAGAATTGTAACCATAAATTTCAGCCAAGGCTGGATTAGCGCTAAGATATTCCCCTGCTGGCGTAACTTGGAAAATTCCATTAATTGAATTGTTAAAAATGCTGCGATATTTGGCTTCAGCAGCTTGTAATTCTTTTTCAAATTGCAGTCGCTTTTTGCGGTTGCTGACCAAAGCTATAAAAACGTAAGTAACTACCGCTAATACTAGCAGTGCAAACCCGATGATTTGATATTTTCTACCAACTAACTGATTCAGTCGCTGTTCCAATAAACGATCTAAAAGTGGAAAAGCTGTATCGTAAAGTTTTAATTGGGACTCTAGGGCAGTTTCGGCTGTAGCTATATATACGAATGGCTGTAAGTTGATGCTGTTGGCATTAATGATATCTTTGTCGAGTAAGTCAATAAATCTTTTGATATCCTTGAAATTTTCGCGCACGCTAGTGGATAGCTGCCGCTGAATTTGCGGATTAGCATTAGCAGAAATTTGCAAGCCTCTTTCCACTGCTTGTATAGGCGGTGCAATTAAACTCCGAATAATCAAAAGTTTTGCTCGATCGCTGTCGGCAATTTTTTTTTTAGCTTGTTGAGCGACGATCTTTGCACCGAGATCTTTAGCTTGAGCCGTATTCTCTATCGTTAATGGTAGCTGCGTGACCACTGTATCCATTAAATAATAACTGTCTAAAGATGGATCTAGAATGAGATTAGAAACATCTCCGACGTGGGCAATTAAAGCGAGGATATCGTTAACAAGAGTTGTATATTCTTGCCAGCTTTGGGTAGGAGATAAGTTTAATTTTTGCTTGTTTAATCGCTGCCAGTTGCCATTAATGGAAGTTTTGATCGCTAGCCATTGCCGGCTAGCTGTAAATTGGGGCGATAGCTGTTTTTCCACTGCATTGAGGTTTTGGATTGCCGTTTCGATCTTTTCTGTTGCCGTGGCGATCGCAGGTGCTAAAGACTTGTCCCCATTTAAATATTGATTAACTTGCGTGCGCTGTTCAATAACAGCGACAAGCAAATTTTTCAAAGGATAGTTATAAGCCAAGCCGAGTTTTTCTTTTTGAGCAAATTCAATTTTGCTATCAATTTCAGCAATTAATTGATAAACTACCAGAGCAAAAGGAAATACAAAAATCAACAACAACGCAATTAAATTTATGGGTTCTGTGAGGCGCTGGTGTAGGTGTTTGTTCATAATCTAATAAGTAATGGATAATGATTTATGTTGAAATAGCTATTAAGATGATTGTCAATCTGCGCTCTAACCTCATGGTAGAGTTTGACAATTTCTTTAGTAGCTGTTTGTCCATTCTGTAAAGAGACATACCCCGTTATTCCTACACCCACAAAAATATTTAGGATAAAAGGTGGAAACAAGAGCAGACCTAAGAGGATGTTTTAAAAGTCCGCTCAGGTATAATTTAGCTTTTCTGATTGGGCTTAACTGAGACGATAAATCAAGGTTTGGGCCCCTACTTAGATGCTTCTTTGTGCCAACTATGAGGTCAAACTACCCTTTTAAAACGTCCTCTAACGTAACTTTGGGAGTTGCAGTCATCCACTAACTGGCTGAAGCTTTTTTAGAATTTGCCCAGGTACTTGGTTAATATCAATATTACGCTGTCTTTGGCTTAGCAATACGTATTATAGTTGAACGAAGATGCTAATCCATGTCATTTTTATTACATTACATTAATTAAAATTCCTAAACAAGACTCTAATTTTATAACTATTCTATCCTCTTCTCTACGGAAGAGTCCTTTTTTTGGTAAACATTCTATTCTTTAAAACCATATAGTAATACATTTTTTGACAAGTTTATGTATAGAATTGTTGCTAATCCTCAGAAAAGACCGCTCCCCAGTATCTTACTTCTAGGACTTGCGCATATACAAAATGTTTATATTTTGTATAAATTCCCTAGAGGCGATCGCTATTTCCAGAGCAGACAGAATTCAGTAAATTACTCAAGTTGTCATTGGGCCCAGAAACCTTAGACATCTCCCCAAAAGCTGAATCACCTACTGGGACACAATTGTGCAGAATATGCACAGCCAGTTGACTTCACCTCGATTTGACGACAGCATCAGGATGAGAAGCAATTCTAGTTAAAAGCTAGTCCAGAAATAGGGCTTAGTTTAGTCGTTTTTTTGATAATGATGAGGGAGAGTGTACATCATCAAACGATCGCTAAAGCTATTGAGTAGAGGATTGATATTGCTGGGGCGATCGCCCTTCCTTCCCTCGCATTCAAACAAACTTAGCTACAATAAGCTATACTGTGCTCGGCGACTCCCCAAATCGAACAATTTGCCGTGGTTTATGTCTAACTCCTCCCTCCTCACCCCTGGTTCGACTCTCGAAAAACGCTACCGCATCCTCCGCGAATTAGGCCGCGGTGGCTTCGGCCGCACTTATCTCGCCGAAGATATCAACCGCTACGGCGAACACTGCGTGCTCAAAGAGTTTTCTCCGGTGGTTCACAGCCCCAAAGCGGCCGAATTGTTCGATCGCGAATCGAGTATGCTTTACAACCTCCAACACCCGCAAATTCCCAGGTTTCGAGAACTCCTGCGAACGGATTTGGGCGGAAATCCATCTTTATTTTTAGTGCAAGATTATATCAAGGGTCAAACCTACGAAGAAATATTGATATCGCGCCAGCAGCAAGGTAAAAATTTTACCGAAGCTGAAGTTACTCAACTGCTATTTCAGCTTTTACCAGTTTTAGAATACATCCACTCAAAAAATTTAATTCACCGCGATATTTCCCCGGATAATATTATTCAGCATGATGCTGACAAACTACCATTTTTAATTGATTTCGGTTCCGTCAAGCAAATCGCAGCCAATGCCGTACTTCAGGTTAACGGACAATCGGATACGGCGATCGGCAAACAGGGTTATTCGCCAGCCGAACAAATGCGGCTGGGTAAAGTTTCTGCTGCTAGCGATTTGTACGCTTTAGCCGTCACGGCTTTAGTCTTGCTAACTGGCAAAAAGCCTCAAAAATTGTACGATATCAATAATAAAACTTGGGATTGGCGATCGCACGTCACAGTCAGTCAAAATCTCGGTACTGTGTTGGATAAGATGCTAGCAGAACAACCGGGCGATCGCTACCAATCTGCAAAAGCAGTCCGCGAAGCACTCAAAGATCCAAAACTATCTCAAATTAGCAGTATAATTTCCCAAATAGCGACAATGAACTTTGTCGGCCGCCCTTTCAAAAACATTACTCAAACTGCTACCAGCAATCATACTCCTGTTAACCACAACCCTCAAATTGTTAAAAAAACCAACATTTTCAAATTAATTCCTTGGAAAGCAGTCGCGAGTTTAAGCGTGGTTTTGTTGCCGGGAATGTTAGCTTTTAGTGTAGTCAAATCAGGTTTTACATTGCCCAAAGTCCCTGAACTTCCCAAGTTTCCCGAACTGCCGCAACTTCGCGATACATCATTAAATGCAGAAATAGCTAGGCAAGAAGAAATTGGCAAGCGACGCAAAAATCTCAACATTGATAGAGATATTTTCTATCAAAAAGTTGATGAATTATATTACAATAAATATCCTGAATTACAAGGGCGCAGCTTGACAGAAAAGCCTGAAGATGCAGAAATTAGGCGGAAATGGTATGAAGTTGCTGAGGATTTGCTGGACAAGTTGGAGAAAGGAGGACAGTTGTGAAATTTAAGATAACATAGTGATTGAACCGCTGAGGGCGCTGAGGGCGCTGAGGGAAGAGGAACAGGGGGCAAGGAAAGAGAGGGAAGAGAAAGATAACTTTATCTGGTTTAATACAAATTGGTATAGGCAACGCACTTTTAGTTTATTACAAAATGGATTCTATTCAACTTACAGGAATTCGCTGCTACGGATATACAGGCTATCTGCCGGAAGAGCAAGTTTTGGGGCAGTGGTTTGAAGTGGATGTTACTCTCTGGCTGGATTTATCGCAAGCTGGAAAAAGTGATGATATTCAACATACTCTTGATTACCGCAGCGCAATTACTCTGATTCAAAAGCTAGTCAAAGACTCGAAGTTTTTATTAATCGAACGCCTAGCAGATACTATTGCTCAAGCGCTTTTACAACTACCGTTAGTCGAGAAAGTTAAACTACAACTCTCGAAACCTGCTGCCCCCATCCCTGATTTCGGTGGCAGAATTACTCTAGAAATTACTAGAAGTCATTAGTAATTAGTCATTAGTTCTTAGTTCTTAGTCCTTAGTCCTTAGTCCTTAGTCATCAGTCTTTAATCTGCATTAGTTTGTCACTAATGACTGATGACTGATGACCGATGACTATTGACTAATTACCACTTCAGCAAATTAAATTCTTCCATGTCTACTGTATTGCGGTTGCGATAAATCGCCAAAACAATTGCCAAACCTACGGCAGCCTCAGCAGCAGCTACGGTAACTACAAACACCGTAAATACTTGACCTTTAATCTGTACGGGGTCAAGATAATTGGAGAAACCCATCAAATTGAGATTGACAGCATTCAGCATCAACTCGATCGACATCAACACGCGCACTGCATTGCGGCTAGTAATCAAACCATAAACACCAATGCAGAAAAGTGCGGCGGCTAATAACAGAAAATACTGGAGTTGCAGTTGCATAAATTTTGCGATTTTCTCTCAATCAATATTACTACCAAACAGACAGATAGGTGCGCACTGCGCACCCTAATGTTACTTAGATTCGGGCGAAGAAACATCTCCGGCAGAAACTAATTCGCGAGGTCTTTCTTGCAAACTAAAAGCGGGTGTTTCAGATAGCTTGTTCGACGACAATTCATCGGGGAAGAAATCGCGACGTGCTAGCACAATTGCTCCTACCATTGCCATTAACAAAAACACTGATGCTAACTCGAAAGGCAGCAAAAAGTCGGTGAAGAAATGTTTGGCGATCGTCACGATCGAACTTTCTGCAGGTGCTCCTGTCGTCGCCACAATAGCCCAAGGAGTAGACACCACCATCGTACCCAAAAGCGCAAACAAGCCTACGCAAACTACTGCTGTTGCTACTTGACGCACCCAAGCGTTGGGAATTGTGCGGAAATCTTCGCGCTTGTTCACCAACATAATCGCAAACAAAATCAAGACGTTAACAGCGCCAACATAAATCAATACCTGCGCTGCTGCTACAAAGTCGGCATTCAGCAACAGGTACAAGCCCGCAATGCTGGTAAATACGCCGCACAGCAAAAAAGCTGAGTAAACGATGTTGGAGAACAGCACTACTCCTAGTGCTCCTGCAATCATCATTACGGACAGTATGCCAAACGAAACAATTTGAACCCCTTCGGCTAGATTCACAATTTTTAATCCTCTGTTAATTGGGCATTGGGGATTAGGCATTGGGGATTGGGCATTGGGGATTGGGCATTGGGGATTGGGCATTGGAAATTTGTTATTTGTTATTAGAAAAACTACTAACAAGTAATCATTAACCATTAACCACTAACTACTAACTATGCCCCATGCCCCATGCCCCATGCCCCATGTCCCATTACCTATTTTTCGCTAATTTCCTCTGGAGGGAGACCTGCGCGCCGATCGCTGCTGGAAACTCCATGAGGGTCGATCGCACCTTTCGGCAAATAAGCGAATTCCCGCAGCGGTGTCACCATCGGGTCATCTGTAACCTTGTAGGGCAAACGTCCGAGGGCCACGTTGTCAAAATTCAATTCATGACGTTCGTAGGTGGCTAACTCGTACTCTTCTGTCATCGACAAACAATTAGTCGGACAATATTCTACGCAGTTGCCACAGAAGATACACACTCCGAAATCGATACTGTAGTGCTTGAGTTGTTTCTTCTTAGTTTCTTTGTTAAATTCCCAATCCACCACAGGCAAATTGATCGGACACACCCGAACGCAGACTTCGCACGAGATGCACTTGTCAAATTCAAAGTGAATTCTGCCCCGAAAACGTTCGGAAGGAATTAATTTTTCGTAAGGATACTGAACCGTAATCGGTCGGCGTCTCATGTGGTCAAAAGTTACAGATAGCCCTTGACCGATATACTTAGCAGCTTGAAAAGTTTCTTTGGCGTATTCGCCTACTTGATTGAGGAATTTTAGCATGGTGTTCTCTCTCTGTACTTGAGCTTTTGGTAATTGCTAATTTATAATAGGTAATTGGTTAACAGCTATTTTTTTCCCTGTTGCCATTTACCTATTATGAATTAACCGCCAAAAGCAAAGGGAAAGGCAAGCTTCAAAGCTGCGGTCAATAGCAAATTAACTAAAGCAACCGGCAGCAAAAACTTCCATCCCAAATCTAGCAATTGGTCGATCCGAACTCGCGGTAGAGTCCAGCGGAGCAGAACTGCCAGAAACAGGAAAAAGTAGGCTTTCAGCATGGTCATCGTAATGCCCAGCATGCCGGTAATTACCTGCAACCAAGGAGTCGTCTCGCTCAATCCCAAGGCATTAGTGATGACTCCGACAGGAATCGGGCACTCCCAGCCGCCAAGGTACAGAACGGCTACTAGCAGGCAAGAAAGGACGAGGTTAACGTAGGAAGCGATGTAGTACAAAGCAAATTTCATGCCCGTGTACTCAGTCTGATATCCTGCTACCAATTCTTCTTCTGCTTCCGGGAGGTCAAAGGGCAACCGTTCGCATTCTGCTAGTGCTGCTATCCAGAAAATCAGGAAACCTGCTGGTTGCCGCCAGATATTCCAGCCGACAATGCCGTAGCCGGCTTGCTGGTGTACGATGTCGATCGTACTGAGGCTGTTGGACATCATCACAACTGCCAATACTGCCAAAGCTAGGGGAATTTCGTAGCTGAGGGATTGAGCGGCTGCTCTGAGTCCGCCGAGGAGGGCGTATTTGTTGTTTGAAGCATAGCCTGACATCAGCAAGCCGATCGGCTGAATGCTAGAAAGAGCAATCCACAGAAATATTGCTGTCCCCATATCGGCGATCAGCATATGCTCTCCGAAGGGCACGATTAAGTAGGACAGAAAAACTGGAATCACTACAATGACCGGCCCTAGCGTAAACAGCAGCGCGTCAGCTTTTGCCGGTACAATGTCTTCTTTGAATACCAACTTCAGCCCGTCAGCAACGGGTGCTAGGACTCCCAGAGGGCCGATAAATTCCGGGCCGATCCGCTGTTGAGCCGCCGCAGAAATTTTCCGTTCCAGCCAGACGCTAGTCAGTACCCCGAATACAGCACCGACAATCATCAGCACCATTGGCAGCGGTAGCCAAAGCAGATGGGCGATGTCCGCCGGTAAGCCCAAATTGATCAGGGCATCTACAAAACTTCCTTGTAAGTCAATTCCTGGGTTCATGTTTCCAGCTTTTGAGCGCTCAGCATATAATTTTTCACCCGTCCTTCGTAGGAGTAGGCTTAGAAATCGGGGTCTTTGTAAAGATTTTTAATGCTTTACCGCCTAATAGTATATCGCCCGACTGGCTCTAAGAACGCACAGGCAGGGTGAAATTATTTTTATGTCAGAGTCCAGGTTAGCTAATGGGTTTGCAATTTATGTATGTTCAGTCTGGCAACAAGCTTAGTCGATTTTAGATTTTAGATTTTAGATTTTAGATTTTAGATTTAATGAACATGGAACGCCAAACAAAAGGGCAGAGAGTTAACTCTCTGCCCTTTTAATGCTTTAAAGTAACTTTCAAATGGCTTAGCTTAAACCATTGATTTTACGTCACTTCTTGTATGGAACTGGGCAGAATCGAACTGCCGTCCAAAGCGGGTATTTACCTTCCGATCGTTCACAGGTTTATCCCTTCTAATCCTCAGGGCGGGAACCATCTTTATCCCAAATGGGGGGATTTTCTAGTGATTGCTTTCCTAGCTAGCCGACTAGAAACGTTTAGCTAGGGCATCCGTTGGGGGTTGTTATGCTACCGTTAACGGAGTTAGGTTGCATACACTCTAAACCGTGCTCAAGAAGTTTTTTAGGCTACAGCGACGGCTTTGCGAGCGAAAGGAACGATGTTGTTCGCATTTACTTTTTTGTTTGAGCCGGTATTTGCGAGAGGAGACTCACTCTCGACCTGCATCACGGAGCAGCTTTCGCCACCCTGTCGAAACCATTACAGCCCCTCGTGTGTTCTTTAATCATAGACAATATTTCGTGTTGCGTCAACTAGATTTTAGATTTTAGATTTTGGATTTTAGATTGGGGATTAAAGAAACCGGGTTTTTTGCGGTTTTTGTCTGCTTTAACGAAGTCTTGGAGCAAAAACCCGGTTTCTGACCACCCGTGCGTAATTGCTAATTAATGCAAATTGTCGTCCCAGACGCCGATGTAAATCCGATCGCGCTCGTTGCGTTCGATCGTCCCTTCGAGGGAACCCTTCCTAAACGTAAACCGATTACTCCGGCGCTGCTGCACGTCGCGCAAGCCCTGCCAAATCTCTCGGTTGGCGCCGCCCACCATGCCGTTTAACGCGGTTCGCACTACCAAATCGTCCACCGACGGGGCAAAAGAACCCTCTGTTTGCACAAGCTGGCCTGAATCCCGATCGTAAATGTAGCCGAGAGTAATCCGGTTCGGCAGCACTTCGTAAAGTGCGGTGCGAGTATTCGGCCAATAACCCCGCGCTTGAGAGTCAGTCGGTTCTCCCAATTGGGATAAAATCTGACTTTCCGGGGTACCAACGGCAAACCCAGGGATTGTGGGAGTCTTCTGATAACTGGTTCCCTGTTGTTCGGGGCTGGGTGCGGGCGATCGATCTGGCGGCAACTCTTTGTCAACAAGTTTTTCTGTTGGTGTGGGTTCGGCAGCCTCGGGAGTTGGCGCTGGAGTTGGCGCGGGCGCTGGAGTTGGCGCGGGCGCTGGAGTTGGCGCGGGCGCTGGAGTTTCAGCAGCAGGCGCTGGAGTTTCAGCAGCGGGCGCTGGAGTTTCAGCAGCAGGCGGCGGAGTTTCTCTGGGAGTCGGGGCTGGCGTTGGTGTCGGCGCGGGAATTGGTGTGGGGTTTGAGCGCGCGTCTGGATCTGCGGGGGTCGAAGTGCGATCGTCCTGGGCCACGGGTGCGGGTTCTGAAGACGGCCGGTTGAGGAAAACCCTAGCAATACCGATAAAACCTGCAACAATAAGTGCGATCGCCACCAACCCCAAAATCCACCAAACCTTGCGGTTGCCTTCCCCAGGAGACACCACAGCAGGGGCAGTTCTCGAAGCCGCAGGCGACTGAGGCCCGTGTCCCGGAATCACCGCCACCGTAGGCCCGGTGCTCGGCGACGCTGCACCATGAGGCTGCCCGTGCAGCAGCGACAGCCACTCATCCACGCTAGCAGGGCGATTTTGAGCTTCTACCGTCATCCCCCGCATCACCGCTTGGCTGACAGCCGCACTTAGCTGAGGCTGCAAGTCGCGGGGTGAAGGCATCGGTTGGCTGGTACGCAAAATTGCAGCCACCGGCACTTGTCCTGTGAGCAAAGTATAAAGCGTCGCCGCCAGACCGTAAACATCTGTTGCGGGCGTATATTTTCCTTGGGCAAAATACTGTTCTGGCGGTGCATAGCCGTCGGACACCATATTAGTGTGAGATTGAGTTGCACCCAGAGTAAACTCGCGGGCAATGCCAAAATCGATCAGCACAACTTCTTGGGTGTTTTGGCGCAGCAGAATGTTTTGCGGCTTGATATCTCGGTGCAGCAAACCCTTTTGATGAACAACTTTTAAAGCAGCGCCAATTTGAGTTATGTAGAGAATAGCGAGTTCTTCTGGCAGCGGCCGATTTGGGAGTACGACATCGCCCAAATTCTGACCGGCTATGTAGTCCATCACCATGTAAGGCTGCCCGTCTTCCACAAAGAAATCGCTGACGCGGACAATATTGGGATGGACGCAGGAAGCCAACCGCCTCGCTTCGTCTTGAAACTTGCGATCGAACTCAGCAAAATTGGGTTGCTGCCGCAGAGATTCGTTGAGAGTTTTAATGACTACAGGCTGTCCTAAATAGCGGTGATTTGCCCTGAAGGTAATCCCAAAGCCGCCGCGTCCCAGTTCTTGTTCGAGGGTGTACTTTCCACCCTGTAAAGTTTTGCCGATTAGCGCATCCATATGTCCAGGCGATCGCGTACCAGATAATATCGCTGATTATGGCACGTCTAGTGGGTTCTCCTCACCACTCCAAAGAGCGATCGATTTACCCCTGTATTAGTTAACCTGTTAGAAACACTACTCATAATGCGTCCACATCCGCAAAATTTTTACCGTGTTCTCGGACTCAATCACCTCGTACACCAGACGATGCTGAATGTTGATTCGCCGTGAATATGCACCTTCCAAATCTCCCACCAATTTCTCGTAGGGTGGCGGATTCTGAAACGGATTGGTTTGAATAATATCGAGTAACTCTTGCGCTTTGTCTCGTAAATTGCTAGAAGCCAGCTTTTTGGCATCTTTCTGTGCCTGTTTCGTGTATACCAGATTCCAATTCACCACTCCAACTCCCTAGCGCAATCCTCGATCGGCGTTGCCATTCCTTCCCGAATTGATTCCCGCATTCCCGGCACTGAGAGAAGATACAGTGTCTCTTGTACCGATGCCGAGTCAGCTTCAGACAATAACACTGCATTGCTACTCTGTCCTGCAATAACAATGGGTTGATCCGCAATCTTAGTCATTGTCATGAATACAAGAACAACAACAGGCATGATGTAGGCTCCTGCTGTACCTATTACTGGGGCGATTGCGGCTGAAACAGAACTCACAAGAGTTTTTTGTAGTACCTCTGACGAAGAAAGTAGCTGTTTGTGTTCATCAGCGTATTTTTCATCGCCACTTAAGAATTTTTCAATTTCATCCCGTACTTTTTCAATAAATATATTTTTCGCTTGTTCGGCGCCTCCAAATGGGAATGTGTTCTCTGGCATTGCATTCAGCCACTGTTTTGCTGCCTCTTCGTAAGAGTTAGTGGAATCCACTAGCTCCTTGATCCTTTTTTGTTGGTATCTAGGCAGCGTTGTGAGCCACTCTTCATTATCAACCTGAAATAAATGTTCTAATTTATTTTCCATATCTACAACATTTCCCTAACGTACTCAACAGAGACCGCATGAGTAGTCTGATGGAGGGTATGCGGATCTACTCCAGCCACTAACAGACCACCTCCACCACCTGGAGCATATGACCCAATGAGGATAGCGACCATGAATGTAGTGTATGCACAGAATATAGGGCTTCCAGATTGACCTGGGCGAGCCAGAGTGTTCACTACGACTAGCTTGGTTTTGCCTATTCCATTTTTATTAATTAAGATTCTTGCACCGATCTCAGTTCGTTGATGAGTGAGTACCAATCTTCCATGAACTGCATGAGGATAACCAAAAATATCAACAACACTACCAACATTTAGAAGATCTGTGCTACCCATCGATATATTAGAGAACGCATCAATATCAGCCGACAAAATACACAAATCTGTGAAAGGATCAATAGCTGTAATGCGAACCGAAAATACCAGAACTCGATCATCAGAAGTATCTTGATAGTCATTGATGCTCGAATTATCAGGTTTTACAACCACGACTAAATTCTGATCATCTTTTTGAGTAACATGGGCAGCCGTCACAAACTTTCCAGGACTATTTAGTAGAGTTGCTGTACCAAGCAGCGATACACCATTTGCTCCTGTTCGTCCGACCGCAAATACTATGTTTCCGAAAGATGAGTATGACATTTGACTTCTTACGATTAAAGTATGAACTTGCCATATAACTATTAATTATACCAGAAGAGCAGTATAATAAAACTCTCATTGATAGATCATACCGCACTTTCGCCAAAGTTATGTTTCTAAGTTGAGTAAATCGTACCGCAACTTCAACATCATACCTCATCAGAGTATCAATTGCTGCAGCAATAGCTCGCTCTTTCTCGAACCCTCTATCTCGTGGGATCGCTGATTGACATCTTGAGCCGCCATCATTGCATTGATGTGGGTAAAGATACGATCTAATTCCCCAATGGCGTCGAGTTCCGCTGCCTCTTCTGCTATTAGTTGATCTGCCTTTTTCTTCTCTAACAATTGTTCCATGCGCTGTTGGAGCGATTCACTAAATTTGAACAACTTCCACCGATCGACTTTTTCAATGCAAATCTCATGGATTAACGAGGAGGGTTTGTTGAGACTTGAAACCATTGTATGCTCCGATCTTCGGGTTTTAGGTAGTGACTAGATTATAGCTTTTATTCAATCTGGCAGATTTAATGCTCCAACCGAGAACCTTCAAATTACCGCCAAAACCAGTGACTTAAACAGCCAAACGGCCTTACGGTTCAAGTCGGATGATATTCATCCCTGCTGATTTGCCATCGCCATATCTTGCCTTCTTCAGGATCGTCCACCTCTGCAATGAACTTCATTCCCACTTTTTGCAAGACGCTATTCGAGGCATTTTTTTCAGCTAAAGTGTGAGCGATGACTGCTTTCACCTCCTCGTGAGCGAAAGCATAATCGATCATTCCCTGTGCCACCTCAGTTGCAAATCCGCGATTCCAATATTCGGAAGCAATTTCATAACCTATCTCTATAGTCCCCGACTCATCAGGTGAGCCTTTGAAACCTCCATTGCCGACAAGCACTTCATTTTTTGGATGAATAAAGAAGTAGTTGCGCCAGTCAGTTGGAGGCGGATTGGATTCGCAAGATTCGTCAGCAGGGAGGGAAAATGCTTCCGGGAAATGAGGCCAGCTATTAGGCACTACGACATTTAAAATTGCTGCAAGCTCGCTTTTATTGCGCAAGAAAGCTTCTATGTGAATCCTTTCGACGGCAAGTAGTTGAAAATTCTTAGTTTTAATCATTTTTCTACCTTGTTTAACAAGTATGAGATCGCAATATAGGCACTATCGAAACGCTTGTCTCGGAACCCTGGCGAGTTGGTAAGCGCCCCGACTGTCCAACAATTGATATTGATTTGGCTGCAATCCTAATTGCACAAATTTCTCTGGATATCCCAGCAACAAAATAGAGGGAGAAGTTGGGTTTTTAGATTCCTTAATGTAGTCGATCGCCTTTGTGACAGCTCGGTAGTAAGTCACCGGCCCTTGGGTATAAAAAACCAGACTTGGTTTCCAGAAACCAACCATAATAAACTCTTCCCCCGGTAGTTTTTGTTGAACCGCAACCTGCGCTAACTGTCTCAGAGGTAACTGGCGGTTGATATCAACCACTTTGTAGGCGGGAGTCAGACCAAAGATGATAAATGCTACTAACCCGATGAGGTTAGCAACCAAAATCCAGCGTTGTTGCCGTTGCCAGAGTAAAATAGCGATCGCCACCGCTGTAGTTATCCAAATTGCACCGCCGACTATCAGCAATCCCGACTGCTGAATTGCTTGGGGAAAATTCGGCATTGCCGGGTCGTCTCCGAGCCAGTTGTAGCAGTAGAAAGTTGCTCCGGCTACAATTAATAAAAATACGACATTGACAATGTATGTAACTAACAGCCCTCGCGGTAAATAATTAGGTTTTTTTTCTAACTTTATCCGCTTGTTTTGGGGTTCATTGCCTGCAATAATATCGCTCCACAGCAGCGTTACCAAAATCGCAGCGGCGGGGATTAAAGGCAATACATAACTGGGCAATTTGGTCACGGCGATCGTAAAAAAGCCAAAGATGCAGCCGAACCAAAATAGGGCAAATAAACTCAACTGAGCCGATCGCGGTTGACGACGCCAGTAACTGCGCTGCCAAAAACGGGTGCGGGCGATCGCCACGGGCAAATAAATCGACCAAGGTGCAAAACCAACTAGCACTACAAAAAAGTAAAAATACCAAGGCGCCGAGTGCTTGTTGACTACCCCAGTAAAACGCTGGAAATTGTGATAGCCAAAAAAGCTGTCAATATAAGTTTGACCGTTGGCTAAAATAACCAAAATGTACCAGGGCAGGGCGATCGCCAGAATAATTAAGATTCCCGACACCGGACGCATTTCGCGCCAAAGTTGCCGAAAATTTCCCAAATAAAGCCCGAAGCAGCCAACAATCAGCGCTGGCACGACAATTCCCACAGGCCCCTTAGCCAGAATTGCTAAGGCAATTAGTACGTAAAAAGTCAGATACCACTTATTGGGAAATCGGGAAGCGGAAACGGTATAAAATTCTGTTTTTTCTCTCTGTTCTTCGAGGGTGTAACCGAGGAAAAATGCGAGCAGTGCCGAACACATACAGCCGCTCAAAAGCATATCTGAAACGCCAGTCCTTCCCCAGGCAATAGTTTGGGGATTTAAAGCTATTACGGCCGCACCAATCCAAGGAGTAGAAAGAAAGAGTGGGAGACGGGGAGTTTTGAGTTTTGAGTTGTTATTCTCTGTTTCTTCTTCCAGCTTCCATCGGACTTCTTCCTTCTTACTGACATCCGTTAAATCCGTTGCAGAATCCGTTGCCGAACTTCTTTCTTCCTGCGAGTGAGTGAACTGTTGTAGGGTATAGAATCCGAGGCAAGTCAGACCGATCGCGCACAAAGCCGACGGAAGACGCACGGCCCATTCGTTAACGCCCAGAGTGCGGTAAGCCACCGCCATCAGCCAGTAAATCAACGGCGGCTTGTCAAACCTGGTTTCGCCGTTGAAATAAGGAGTGATGAAATCCCCTGTCACCGTCATTTGACGGGCGGCTTCGGCAAACAACGGTTCGGTTTCGTCAACTAAGCCGATGTTGCCGAGATTCCACAAAAAAGCCACCGAGGCGATCGCGCACAGCCACAACAGCGACAGCAACTTTGGTGCGATCCTCTTCGAGGGCTTCGCTAACGGGCGATTCCTAAACTCTGACAAATTTTTAATAACTTCCTTCACCCAAACTTCCTGCGATTTTAGATTTAAAATTGTAGCTCGCATAGAGAGTCTACCGAAAGATTCGCATTCTCGAAACTCCCAATTCGATCGAATCGGGTTCAACTCACATCTTGCACCATTCTCCCTTAATAGGCTTTCGGGCCCACCCCACAAGAAAATTCACTCTTTGTGGAACGGGCCGAAGAGCCCGTTAAGCGAGAACGGTTCAAGATGTCAGGTTAAACTCAAATCTGCCACTATTCTCAACAAGACCGACTCAATCGGCTTTCTCGACCAAAATCTCCGCACCTGCAGCTAAGGATTCAAGGCTGCAAAATTAATTGCCATTCTCCGGCTGTGCTGTTCCAAGCGGGCGAGGCTGTCTCCCCGGCGACGTAAGGCCCCCAGTAGCGGCGAGAACCATCCTGAGCAAAAACAACCAAAATGTCTCCCTGTTTGATTTGTAGCTTGCCCTCCGGCAGCGATAGCATCAGTCCCTTGCCCCCGCCTTCCCCGGGCGCAAAATCCCAGTGCGCCGGTTTGCCGTAGGATTTCTCGGCTTGCCGTTTCGACAGCAGCGCCACTCGCACTGGGTGTTCGCTGCGGTTGCTGACACGCAGACTGCCGGTGGCATTAATATTTGCAGGGATTGAAGACAGCAATTCCTCCTCTGACTCTGGGGGGGTTGGTATTGAGTCGGGTTTGGGCTTTTTGGCTGTGTCTGTCGAAGCTGTCGCGACTCGGGAAACGGGGGGTGTTGGGGGGAGTGCGGTGGCTGGGGAGGGCAAATCGCTCGGCCGATTTGAACCGTTGGAGATCGTGATTTCAAAACGTCCTAGAAACATTCCTGTAAATAGGACGATCGACACTGCAATTACGATCTGGTAAATTTTAAGTTTCATAAATTTTAGGCTTAAAGGATAGACTGCACGCCCAATTAGTCATAACTATTTTTAATGTAGAACCAGGGGCTGCTGTACAACAAGATACAGTTACACTTAAGTAATTGACCGTTCTCGGCTATAATTCGGCGATCGCTCAATACCATTTTAGATGTTAAATTTTAGATTTTAGATTGGGACATACTGACCCCGGTAACGATTTGGATTTTGTCGGGAACGGCATTTTTTGACTCATCGGTATAACTTTTAATACCAGTTTTAAAACAAAATACAACTATAGACCCGCGATCCAAACCTCAATAGTCATTAGTCATTCCCAATCGAAAATCTCGAATCTCGAATCTCAAATTGTATAACTTTTATGCAGAATACCCGAATTAACAGATTGATTGATGTTCTGGGCGAGCGATTCCGAGGCTGGCTGAGCAATCCTTGGCGGCGGATTTCCCTCCTGCTAATCAGTCTGCTGTTCGGCACTTTTTTGGGAACAGCTATTTCGACGATCGCCGGACAAGCTGCTGATTGGGATATTATCGCGGCCGGGCTGTTGGTGTTGTTGACGGAGTTGGCGAACTGGCTGGTTTACGGCGGCCCGCGGCCTGTAGCCCGTTCTTTTTGGGTGGAGATGCTCCATGCTCTGAAAATTGGCCTGACTTACAATTTATTTGTGGAGGCTTTCAAACTAGGATCTTAAAAACTTTTTGAATCGGCGCGGGTTTAGGATGAAATATTTGTCAGTTGCGGATAGTATTTGTACAAAACCAGCCCCCGCCTAGAGAGTTTTGAGCTGATGAATCGATCGACTGTAACCCCTGTTGACATTTTACACCGGTGGCAAGCGGGCGTTAGCGAAGCCCGCCCCTACGGGGGCTACGCCAACGAAGAGGATCGCCCGTTAGCGAAAGCGTTGCGATCCGAAGGAAAGCCCTCGAAGAGGATTGCTCGCGACTTCGAGATCCTGGCAAGTTGGGAACTTGCGGATGATGTGCGATCGCGCGCTTTTGGCATTACTTCCGACAATGCAGCCGATGTTGTCCGCTGCAAAACCGATTTATTCTTTTCTCTTCTTGATGAACTGCATACTTTGTCGCTAAAATCAACTGTTTTTCTCGAAACTTTGTGGAATCTTTGGCTGCCGCTGGCAATGCAATTATCGACTGAAAAACAAAGTTTAAACCGTCCTTTAATTCAAGGAATTTTAGGAGGGCAAGGAACGGGAAAAACTACTTTATGCCAAGTTTTGAGGCTGATTCTAGGAAAATTGGGATATTCTACTGTCAGCCTTTCTTTAGACGATCTTTACAAGACTTATGCCGATCGCCAAAAACTCCAAAAAGCCGACCCGCGTTTAATTTGGCGCGGCCCCCCCGGCACTCACGATATTGATTTGGGCATCGCAGTTTTAGACAAGTTGCGCCGTTCTCAAACTCCCGATTTAGCAGCAGTTGACAATCCAAAATCTGATTTCCTAAAACCGGATCTAATTAAAAATATAATAGAAATTCCCAGGTTTGACAAATCTGCCTGCGGAGGTGCAGGAGATAGAAGTCAACCCGAAATAATTTCCGGTGCGGATATTGTACTTTTTGAAGGTTGGTTTGTCGGCGTGAATCCGGTGGTTGATGCCAAATTGAACGAGTTTTTGGCGGGTGCACCGTTTCCGATTTCCACAGAGGGCGACTGTCAGTTGGCGCGCGATATGAATGCGAAACTGCACGACTATATGCCGCTGTGGAACCGATTAGATCGGTTGATGGTTTTGTATCCCCAAGATTATCGCATTTCTCAAGTGTGGCGCAATCAGGCGGAACAGGAAATGATGGCTGCGGGGAAGTCGGGAATGTCAGAGGCCGAAATTCATCGGTTTGTCGAATATTTCTGGAAAGCGCTGCATCCCGAGTTATTTATTAAGTCGATGGTTGAGGAGAGCGATCGGGTGGATTTAGTAATTGAAGTTTTGAGCGATCGCACTGTCGGCAAAATTAGTCGGGCGATCGACTTAAAATTAAGCGATTAGAAAGACTTAAAATTAACGCTTTAAGGACACAACATTGTTGTGTCCCTACC
The DNA here is from genome assembly GCF_036704615.1 of Microcoleus sp. K4-B3. Lineage (NCBI taxonomy): Bacteria > Bacillati > Cyanobacteriota > Cyanophyceae > Oscillatoriales > Microcoleaceae > Microcoleus > Microcoleus sp. K4-B3. The sequence goes on along the minus strand of NZ_JAUBSF010000059.1, from coordinate 16,080 downwards.
TTATTGCAGCCTTTAAGGACACAGCAATGTTCTCTCCCTACTGTATTGCAGCTTATCGTGCATTCAATTGAGAATTCAGGACTTATGAAAAAAGTGGTTTGACGCGCGAATTATATGGGTAAGGCGCGCCATAAGCACTCTACAATACAGAGGTTTTGCATCGAGGATGGAGAATTTCTAAATTAACTGCCGGGAGTACCAAGATCGATCGCTTTCTGGATCAAATCGTCGGTTACCTCGCCCGGTACACCTGCGGGATTAACTTCCTGAGCCATCGAACGAAAATCAGCGGGATTGCTGCTGGAATCAGCCGGCTTTGCGATCTCTTTAGGAGCGGGAATAGCAAATTTAGGTGCTGTTGCAGCGGCGGCAGCTTCAGCGCCGGCACCCGTGCGATCTATTTCACTAACGGTAAATTCTTTTGAAGCTTCGTAGTCTGCTGATACATCAACAGTTGGCAACTTTTGTTCTCCAGCTTCCGCGCTTTCAGCGATCTGAGCAGCGTCAAAGCTTTCAGTGTTATTTGGTTCTGTATTGATTTCAGACATAGCCGACTCCTTGCTAGTTTTATTTAACAATTTACTTTATTTATCTTTACTTAAATCCCAGGCTTTTTCATCTACCCGCAGATGTATCGCTGGCTTGTATCTTAAGGATGATTTATTCTAGGGTAGCGGCTCAACATTACATCAGTTTCCGAAAAAAAATGCAACTTTAGGCAAGCTCCAAACCCATACATAATCAGCTATTTTCCATTGTTTAATCTCAAATCTCAAATCTCAAATCTCAAATCGTATTACCTCTCGGGGATGGTGACTTGCACTTACAAATATTGATATTCATATATTCTGGAAGCACTTTTAAGGAATTTGATTTATGAACTCACCAGCCGCGACCAATCCTCACTCTCTTTCCAACGACACTCAAAACATCGTTCAGACAATCAACGGGTTGGGTACAGATGAAAAACTGGCGCTGCTCTACTTTGTTTATGAAAAAATGGGAGATTCAATTACACCAGCCGCTCCCGCCGCCGCTGAACCAGAATTAGCTCCCGTGCTGCTCGATGATTTTTACAAGCTTTCCCACGACCAACAACTGAATATAATGAGAGGTATTGTCAACCGCGACGACACGCCGTATTCTCACGCTTACGGAGCTTTAACTGCTAACAATCAGTTGCTTGTTTGGTATGCTTGGGCTATTGGTATGGGGGAAAAAATTGTCGATATCCCCGAAGGATATGAGGCAACTGAGGCTGTCAATGGCGTGTTGGGTCAAATTGAAGGTCTTGAGTTTGAACAGCAAATTTCGGTGCTGCGCGACGTAGCTAATAATATGGGCTACACCGATGTTAAACCAATTGATACTCAGGCAGAAGTAGGGAAAACTTCTAGTCTTTAGATCGGACTTGGCGGTTCAAACCGCTGCATAGAGTCAAACGCAGCCTGCGGCTCGACTGAGCTTCGCCGATCGTCCTCCGCAGACTGAAGAATAAAGGAGGGATTAAAACCAGATTTTCTATAATTAGCGGGCATAAATAAACCTCATTATGTCCGCAGGTATCTATACTAAATCCGGTTTTAATACTTGCTTTTTTTATTTGCACGGCTGTAGTATGTCATTGCCAGCGATCGCGATTGCTTTGCTATCGCTCGCAGCAATTACATCACTCTTGAGGTCACCAATCTGCTGTAAATATAGTACCAGTTTAAAAAAGTCTTGCTACAATTATCAATCTTATACCAATTATTAAAAGTCGCAGAACCCCGCGCTGGACTTAAGGGTTGTCGTTTCCCTACAGTCGCTCGCGTAGAATCTATATATTGCCCTATTTTTTAGATGTTAGTATAAAAAATGTTTGCAGTCAGGACTGGAGTGGATTAGGGTTAATTTTTCGCGGAAATTCTATCCGAAATGTCGAACCTTTTTTGGGTTGACTTTCGACCGTAATTGTGCCGTTCATCATTTTGAGTAAAGAGGCACTAATCGCTAGTCCTAAACCGGTGCCTGGATATTGACGGGTTGTGCTTTGGTCGGCTTGATGAAATTTGTCGAAAATGTGGGGCAGCTCGGTTTCACAGATGCCGATTCCTGTATCCCGAACGGTGATAGTTAGCCGATCGCCTTTTAATTCCCGCGCATCAATGAAAATGCTGCCCCGATGCGTGAATTTAACCGCGTTGGAAATGAGATTGACCAAAACTTGCCGCAGCCGCCACTTGTCATTAACTATAAGCTGATTCTCCAAGCACACGCTGACAAACATTGCCACATTTTTGTCCGTGGCTTGATTTCCAAATTCCAGGGCGACATTGATTACTAAATGCGCTAAATCAAATTCTTCTATTTCTAATTCTGTGCCGCCGCTCTCGATTTTGGAGAGGTCGAGGATATCGTTAATCAGCACTAGCAGGTTTTTGCCGTTATGTAAAATGCGCCCCACCATATCTGTTTGCTTGGGGGTCAGCAGTTGTTTGTGCTGGCGCAGCAGCAATTGGGAAAAGCCGATAATCCCATTCATGGGAGTTAGCAATTCGTGGGACATGGTGCCCAAAAATTGCGATTTTAACTTGGCTGCTTCTAGCAGTTGCAATTTTTGCTGTTGAATGCGCCGACCCTGATTTTCCAGTTCTTCCTGCTGGCGAATTAGCAGCTCGTTTTGCAAGTCTAAAAGCTGTTCCTGCTTTTTTAATTTTTCGATCGCCCGCGCGCTGTTAATCGCGATCGCAGCTTGTTTTCCCATCACCGCCAGCAGTTGCTGAGTTTCCCCGTCAATAGCCGTGCTGTCTTTCCCGTTGCCGATCGCCAACACGCCCAAACGCCCGTTTTCCCCCGACTCGATCGCCGCTGCACAGACCGCCGCCGGCAGCCAGCCGCCGGACTCCGACCGCCACAGTAGAGACTCTCCCGTCGCAAATGCTTTCCACAGCAGCTTGTTTTGCACGTGCGGAGTTTTGCCGGCACGTGCAAAGTTTTCCGCGCCCCCGACAGCCCTGAGTTTCAGGCCGTTGCAATCGCTCTCCGGGAGGGCAACCAGGCAAAATTCAGCTCCGGCGATCGCCTCCACAGTCGCGTCCGCGATGCCTTGCAACAACTGGCACAAGTTACCCGCGCGCTGGCTCAACACATTGATAAATCGCTCTATCGCCTGCAAATCCTGCCCAGCTTCCATTCGCGTCTGGGCTTCGGACAACTTTTCTGCTTTGAACTTAGCTTCCGATCCCGCTTGATGGCGCCAAAATTCTGGTTCTGCTTGCGGCTCAGCTTGAGTTTGTTCGATCGCGTCCATATCTATGTAGGTTCCCACCCACTCCACAATTTCATGATTGTCTGGGTTAGCGGGCGCTCCTCTGGCTAGGTTCCAGCGGTAAGTGCCCTCTCGCGTTTGCAGGCGAAATAGAATTTCGTAACTTTCCGGCGGAAACTCAGAAGTGCGCGCTCGCGCCAACAGACGAGCGCGGTCTTCAGGGTGAACACGCGCCAAATAGCCGAAACCCAAAGCTACTGCTGCTGGTACCCCCGTGTACTCCTCCCAGCGCTGACCTAAATAAGTCGCCCAGCCGTTGGCATTTGCTTTCCAAACAATGTCAGGAATTGCCTGTAACAGGCGATCGTCCTGAGTTTCGCTGTCGCCAACTTGCTTTAGGGGGGAGATTATATCAGATACTTCCTCTAATATTTCCGCGCCGGAAAACTCCGAGCGAAAAAAGTTATTGCCGTGAGAGTGACTCATAAGAGGTTTTATCAATAAGCATTGAACTTGAGCCCTAACACCGGCTCAAGACTCGTGCTGCTAGCTTTATTGATTTTGACGACCCAAGTGCATCAAAATTTTTTATACTTTAAATCTATCTGGGTAAGGATCTCTTTACCTCTATCAAGGGGCGGACAATGGCATTATTCAGTTAAACTATAAAAACATTGAGAGCTTACCTGTCCCGATCGGACTCGTGCAGGCGATCGCCGCAAAATAAGTTGAAAATTAACTTGCTTTCTTGGCGGCTGCATGAGTATGCTTAAAAATGATGTGCGGCCTGTCAAACCCTAAATCCGGACACATTCTCAAATTTGCTCAGTTAAGCTGAGTCAATTGACGATATTTTTAAAGTTTAGCGGACTATTGGAAAAAAGATGAGTAAAATTCGCGTTGCTTTGATAGAAGACCACGACCTGACAAGAGTCGGCATCCGCACAGCTTTACAACAGCGTGACACGATAGAAGTTGTCGGGGATGCCGCTAACGCTACAGACGGATTGAAACTGCTTCAGTCTTCAAAACCTGACGTGGCAATTGTAGACATTGGCTTGCCGGATTTTGACGGCATTGAACTGACACAAAAGTTTAAAAAATCGGTAGCCGAGTCCGATCCGGATACCAAAATTTTGATTCTGACTTTTCAGGACAATGAAGAAGAAGTTCTGGCAGCTTTTGCCGCCGGAGCTGACTCTTACTGCATGAAAGATATCAGCTTCGATCAGTTGTTGGATGTAGTAAAAGTAACTCACGAAGGTAACTCTTGGATCGATCCGGCGATCGCCCGCATCGTCCTGAAACAAGCTCGCACTAAGGAGTCAGCGCCGGAAGAACCGAAGGCTGAGGGCAAAAGAGTCACAATTAAGGCTGCCGAACCCGAGTTCAGTCACATTATTGAGACTTACCCTTTAACCGAGCGGGAATTAGAGGTTTTGGAACTGATCGTGCAGGGTTACAGCAATGCTGCAATCGCCGAAAAACTGTACATTACTGTCGGTACAGTCAAGACTCATGTCCGCAATATTCTGAACAAGCTGTGCGCTGATGACCGCACTCAAGCAGCCGTTCTCGCCCTGCGTTCTGGCTTGGTTGGATGAAGCGTTATCATCAGGCCAAATCAAGTTAAAAGTAGGGTGCGCAGTGCGCACCTTACCGCCGAAAATGTAGGAGGCGCACGGAGCACCGGCTGACTAATTGTTGCCGAAAATGTAAGGTGCGCAGCGCGCACCAATCGGCGAATTGCTTCCTGTTAAGAAAGGCTATAATTTTAAATTGCATCTATCCCAGTGCAGATATTTTAAATAATATTTGTATGAGTAAATACACCTTAAGATAGATGCGAAATAATTGTCAGGTTAGTATTAGTTATTGTCAAGTAATAACAAGTTAGATACATTCCGATCGCACTGCCGATATTGCGCGATTTCACTTCATAAAAGGCAGCGGCTGGAGCCAGATACTCATACTTTTAGGAATAGTTAACCAGTTAAAGAAATTATATCCGCAGAGTGATGCCTGAGTTCGCTTAAATTTGCGAGATTAAAAGTATCAACTGCTACTGGAATATCCTAGAAAGAGGTACTATGGTCGCTCCAATTGAATTCAAGTTATTTGCTCCTTACAACAAAGGAGCTGCCTTGATTGGCTCTTTTTCTAATTGGGAAGAGATCCCGATGGAAAAGGACGAAGAAGGTTATTTTCGCACGCGAGTTGAGTTGGAGGATGGCGTTTATCAATACAAATTCCGCGTTCAGTCCAAAAGCTGGTTTCTGGAAGCCGATCAGTGGGTAGATGTGGTCGATCCTTACGCTACTGACATCGACGATCCCACTCAAAACGGCCTGGTTCGGATCAAAGATGGCGATCGCATTGTCGATACCTACGTGTGGAAACACGACGACAAACCGCTGCCTGCCGATCGGGAATTAGTGATTTACGAAATGCACGTTGCCGACTTTTCCGGCGGTGAAGCCGATCCTCTGGCCCGCGGCCAGTACAAGCACGTTGTCGAAAAACTCGATTACCTAGTCGAACTCGGCATCAACGCGATCGAACTCATGCCCCTCAAAGAATACCCGGGCGACTACAGTTGGGGCTACAACCCCCGCTACTTCTTCGCTGCCGAGTCCAGCTACGGAACCACAGAAGAACTCAAAAACCTGATAGACGAGTGTCACGGGCGCGGGATTCGCGTCATCATGGACGGGATTTACAACCACTCGGAAGCTTCGAGCCCCCTCACTCAAATCGATCACGATTATTGGTACCACCACGAACCCCGCGATCCAGACAACAATTGGGGCCCGGAATTTAACTACGAATTCTACGACGAAAACTTAGGAACTTTCCCCGCGCGCAGATTTGCTGGCGATACAGTCCGCTTCTGGATTCAAGAATATCATCTCGACGGCATTCGTTTCGACGCGGCGCGACAAATTGCCAACTACGATTTCATGCACTGGGTAGTTCAAGAAGCCAAAAATGCCGCCGGCCCCAAACCGTTTTACACCGTTGCCGAATACATTCCCGACGAGCCCAGCATCACCAATCTAGACGGGCCGATGGACGGCTGCTGGCACGACAGTTTCTATCACTCCATAATTCCACAACTCTGCGGGGACAATTTTGATTTAGAACGCCTCAAAGAGGTAATCGACTGCAAGCGGCAAGGTTACTTGGGTGCTACGAATGTAGTCAATTATTTGAGTAATCACGATCACGATCGCGTTTTTGCCGAATTGGGCGATCGCGGAATTTTGGATGAAGCAGCATTCAAGCGGGCGAAGTTGGGAACCGTGCTGTTAATGACAGCAGTTGGCGTACCGCTGATTTGGATGGGCGAAGAATTTGGCGAATACAAAGCCAAAACAATCGAGCAATCTAAAATTGACTGGACGCTGCTAGGAAATGACATGAATAAAGGTTTGTGGGAATACTACAAAGGCTTGATTCACCTGCGCAAAAATAACCAAGCACTTTACACAGAAAACATCGAGTTTTTCCACGAAGACCCCGACTCGAAAGTTTTTGCTTACACTCGCTGGAACGATGAAGGTTCGAGAGTTGTTGTAGTGGTGAATTGGTCTGAAAATTATCTAGCTGGTTACAGCGTTCCCCACTTCCCGGCAAACGGAACTTGGCACGAATGGACGGGCAATTATGATATTGAATCGGGCGATCATAATATTATGATCGACTTGCCGGAATACGAAGCAAAAGTGTTTGTTTGGCAGTAAGCTTTCAGGCGTCGAAAGCACAGATTCGCCCTTAAAAAATATGAGGACTAAAGTCCTAACTACCAACCCTCAAAAAACTGTTTGTAGTAAGGACTTGAGTTTTTTCTTAATTCCCCCAAACTCCTAGAACGGATGTCCTCACTACAAACTTATAAGGGTTATTTGACAGGCTCTGATGTAATTCACAACTCAAAACAGAAACTCTTTTTTGTTCCGCTTCCTGATTGTTAATTTAAACTACTTATTTTCCCAGCAGGTTGATTTTCTAGGCACAATTTAGTTATAGCCGCCGCCGGTATTGGTTTGCTAAAGAAGTAACCCTGGCCCATATTGCATTGATGCGACTGCAAAAAAGCCAACTGTTCTGCTGTTTCTACTCCCTCAGCAATCACCTGTAAATTCAGGCCCTGTCCCAAGGCGATCGCCAGTTTCACAATAGTAGCACCGCTGCTGCCGTTCACCAAATCAGCCACAAAGGATTTGTCTATTTTTAAATTATTCAGCGGAAAGTTTTTCAGAGACCACAGCGAAGAATAACCGGTGCCAAAATCGTCCAGAGAAATTTGAATTCCCATTTCCTGCAACTGCTGCAATACCGACACCGTAAAATTCACATCTGTCATGGCAATGCTTTCGGTAATTTCTATTTCTAAATACTCATGATTTAACTTGGTTTCTGATAAAATTTCAGCGATGGTTTTTACCGTGTTAGCTTGCAGAAACTGCCGGGCTGATAAATTCACAGCTATCCGCATCGGTGGCAATCCCAGTAACTGCCACGCTCGATTTTGCAAGCAAGCAGTCCGCATCACCCATTCGTCCATTTGGCAGATTAATCCTGTTTCCTCAGCTAAGGGAATAAATCGATCGGGAGAAATCAAACCGCGTTCGGGATGCTGCCAGCGAATCAGAGCTTCCATGCCGACTATTTGGCCAGTATTTAAGTTTATTTGCGGTTGATAGTGCAGCACAAACTCAGAGTTTTTCAGAGCTTTGTAAAGATGATTTTCTAAGTTAAGATCCTCGGAGACTTTACTGCCGATCGCCCGCGTGTAAAACTGATAATTATTCCGACCTTTCTGTTTAGCTTTGTACATCGCAGCATCAGCATTTTTCAGCAACGTTTCTGCATCTTCTCCGTCGTAAGGAGCCAAAGCAATTCCCAAGCTAGCCTTAGTATAAAGTTCTAGACCGTCAAAATCAAAAGGACTGCTTAAACTCTGGATAATTAACTGGCAAATCTTAGTTGCTTCCTCACGGCTGTTGAGATTGTACAGCAGCACAGTAAATTCATCCCCGCCCCAACGGGCAATGGAATCTCCCGCGCGCAAACAGTTAGTCAAACGCCGAGATACACTTTGCAGCAACAAATCGCCCACTGGGTGTCCGAGAGTATCGTTAACATTTTTAAATCTATCCAAATCTAGAAAGATCACCGCCAGCATTTCTGCGTTTTGGTGAGCGCTAGCTAAAGCTAAAGACAGCCTTTCATTAAACAGCAATCTATTAGGTAAACCGGTTAATGAGTCGTGAGAAGCTTGATGTCGGATCATCGCCTCGACGCGCCTCTGCATTGCAGCCATGTACAGGTGAGTTCCTAAAGATTTTGCTAGCTTCTGTTCCTCGCTGCTCCAATTTTTAGTTTCGCCAGTTTTGATTTCTTTCCAAGCTGCAAATGACTGTCGGGGACGATCGCTCCGGGCGTCGGAACTGCAACGGCCCGCCCACATAATTTCGGTTTCTATAGGGCTGCGAAAAATTGTGAGACAGCCGATGCACTGTTGACCGTATTGCAGCGGTACTGCCAAAAATGAGTGAATGGAAGCTTCGAGAAAATTGGCAGATAAAAATTTGATTTGAGGTTCTTTAGAAATATCGGAAATCGCGTACAAGTGGGGTACAATTAAACTGGAAATATTTTTGTCAATTGAACTGTAATGCTGGGAATATACATTTTGGAAAAAACCTAATTGGCTGGTATCAGGAGTTGTTGCTCGATCGTCTTGGTTGGCACACCCCATGATCTGCTGCCAAAACGGGCTGAGTTCAAGGTCGATGTCCCGGGGCTGCTGGCCGCAGGTATAAAGTAAAGCCGGCCGATCGCCAAACTCGGCTGCAATGTACAGTCGCCCTCCCGAACCATGCAAATGCTTGACAGTTTGTTCGAGAACTGCTTGCCGAATTTCGGTTAGTTCTAGAGGAGAGTGCAGCAAACTGGTAATTTGGTTGACAACGGCTTCGTCGCGCGCTTGCTGTCGAGCTTGACTGAGCAGAAAGGATTGGGCGATCGCAATTGAAAGTTGATCCACAAGCAACTGCACCATTTTCAATTCTCGATCGCTAAACCGTTTCGGTTGGCTGTGGTGAGAAACCAACAGCCCCCAAAGCTGATTTTGATGCAAAATCGGCACCGTCAGAGAAGAACGTGCCCCCATAGCCTTCAGATATTCAGCGTGACAGGGGTCTACAGGACGATAGCTAATATCTTCAACTGCTAAAGTTTTGCCGGTTTCGAGAGAATCTAAGCGATTAATTATTTGATGCTTCAATTCCACATCTACAATCACTCGCTGCCGCGCTTTAAGAAACATTTCCCGGGCACTATTGGGAATGTCGCCTGGTGGAAAGCGCAAACCCAGCAGAGATGACAAGCTGTCGCCGTTGATGGACTCAGCAATGACCTCACCGCTACCGTCGGACTCAAAGCGATAAACTTTTACCCGATCGCTCTCTAAAAAGCTGCGGATTTCTCGGGTGGTTGTCGTCAAAATCTCTTGCAGTTCTAAAGAGTTGCGGATGCGATTGGTAATTCGATTCAGTAAAATCTCTTGTTCTAAAGTCGATTGTGACATTTGTCTAACTTTTGTGCGGGCCATCTCTTTTGAGCTCCAGGGCTGTTGACAGCATTTTTGCGAGCCACAGTCTTCACTTGCCATGTATTATAGAATACAACACTTTCGCCACATCTATTCGATTTAGCCAACCCGGGAGCCAGAAACTTGGTTTGTGGGGATATGTCTGGTTTCCCGACATATTTCGCTGAGAAACCGCGTTTCTCACAGCAGTTAGAGGAGAAGGAATGAGCGATCGGACAAGTAGTGAGGACGAAAGCTCGATCGAGTTGGATCGGGACGGAAGTCCTGACTACAAAATACTTTCTGAATTACAAGGCAAGAGATCTAGAGAAACCGGGTTGACCTAACAGCATTCTGGCTCAAGAGCGCAGAATGCTGTTAGGTCAACCCGGCGTGTAAGTATTTATACCCGGAAATATTGCGTTAAGCCGACTCCCAAATTCCCCGAATTCTGTCCGGCAAAAAGCCCGCTATTTCCTGAATTCGCTCCTCGGACAGCTCATCCTTCGTTGCCGAGAATACAGCGGCGATCGCAGTTTCCGGTTTTACTCCTGAAGGAAGTGCGCCTTCTAGTTCCACCCTCCGTGCAAACAAATTGCCATCGATCCCCAAAGGTGCAGGCTCGCCGGTCAAAGGTTGACGCACCCGGCTCAGCAATCCCACCAGCGGATTCATATCTTTCCAGAGGTCTGCTATTTCTTTTTGCAGGGTTTTGTCGTCCGTAGGCAAAACTTCTTTGTGCAGTTCAGCTTCCACGCGATCGCTGGCTTCTGTTGTCATCACATCGCGCATGATCCGGTACACCAATTCGGTAATGTCCCGGGCATCAAAAATATCCTCCAAGTGACCTTTTACCATCACTTTTTCCAAAAACGGCATATCCTTTGAAGCGATAGGAACTGCCGATCCTTCCTGGTGGAGCGACTTCGGAGGATTTGTCTCCATTTTCTGTAACAGTTTGCGGCCTTTTTCTGTTAAATCAGCTTCTTGAAATGCCACTAAAGGCGGCAATAACTCAAGTCCTCCGTAAGGCTCTCCACTAAACTCCGCTTTGATAAATTCCCTTTGGTTGAGGTAGTCCAAATGACCGAGCAATTCCGCTTCCGGCACCTCTCGACCGACATATTCTTCGGCTGCGTTCCTAATTTCCGACTCTCCCTTGCTGGCTTCGGTGCTGGCAATTTTTTTGAGCAAAATGTAAGTCAGGTCGTCTCTAATTGCAATTGTCATCAAAACCTCCTAGGTTAATATCCGGTAAAGATCAAGTAAAAACTGATTTTTTTTACTTGCTAAAAATGTGATGATTACTACTTAAAAATATTGAAGTCTAAACTAGAGTAATAAGTATCTCTCAGCAGGTGGAAGTTGTGAAACTTAAGTGTCCGCTAGAATCTTCCTCTAGGTAGATCCATGTAGGGGAACCCAGGTTTAGTCTTGTGAGTATCCTGAAAAGCTGCCGCCACTCTTCAATGCTATTAAGCTAGGATGCTTTATTGGTAATATTTTCCGTATTTATTGCGTGTTGTTACCAAGGCTGACGTACCTGTAGCGCCTAAGTTGGTAATTGGCGCTGGGATAGGTACAATTAAGCAGATGCTATGTGCTCGATCGACTGTGGCCGTCTTTGCCCCAGCTTGTAGCGATATTGTACAATCTGGTTATACCGGAAACTAGCCATCTGAGAGCTACAAATACGAGCCAATCTGTTTCAAGTGCCCGAGTGCCACTTGAAGAATGCCTCGGGGAAAAGTTTTTTGATCCTTTTTCGATCGTTTTTCGATCGGCATTTATGAACTACCCTACTTGGACAAATAATTTGGAATCCTCGTTTTTAGATAGCGACCCATCGGCGGTTGACAAGCGTCCTTTAGTGTTGGCTGTAGACGACAATCACGACAACTTAGAGCTGCTGACACAAATACTCGATTTATTCGGCTGCGAGTGCGTGGGAGCCGTGGATGGGTACGCAGCTATTTCAGCAGCAGTCGATCGACCTCCCGACCTAATCGTACTCGACATTTGCCTGCCGGATATAGACGGTATAGAAGTAGTAAAGCGCATCCAACAAAACCCGGAACTCAGACATATTCCGATTGTGGCGGTCACAGCACTAGCAAAAGCAGAAGACCGCGATCGGATTCTCAACGCCGGCTGTGTTGAATACATTTCTAAACCTTTTAACATCAAGGATTTAGAAATAATTATCCGCCAGCACCTCAACTCTCAGATGTTACTGGTTGAGTTTTAGGTTGAGTTTTAGGTTGAGTTTTTGACTGGGAACTAGAATCGCGAACTTTAGGTGCAGACTCCAAAATTGCGATCTTTCCGGTGCGGCCAGTCTCCAAGGTCGCATCGCAGAGCAAATCAGTTACTCCCACACCCAAAACCTCTTTGATTAATTCTTTCAGTTGCCATTCTAGGACTGATTCTAATTGCGTTCGCACCTGCAAAGCCAAATCTTGCTGACCGTTCTCAGCCAGCAGTTTTTCTGGTTGAGTAACCCCATTTTCGATCACAATTATCAATTTGTCATCCAAAAGATGGCATAGCGGTTGGCTCGTTTGTTGTCCGAGTTGAGAACGGTACAAAGCTTGAATCCCCTGCGAAAGACTCCGTTCTAATTTCCCGCGAGTAGGTTCTAAGGTTTCCCGGGTCATATTTTTTAGTGAGACCAAGATAAGTCAAAAAAACAGTTAGAGAAGAAGGAAGTTCGGCAACGAGCAATGTACGGGAGGTAACGGATGGAAGAAGTCACAAGCAATATAAGAGCTCGTGTTTCAGCAATGAAGAACGTCCTAATCGTCAGGACGATTGCTAAGCCCAGGCGCATCTAAATTTTACAGTCAAGTTACATGAAATTATTGTGGGGTATCTCGCCCGCCCGAAAAATACAACACAAGATGCAGAACAGCTTATAACAGTTAACAGTTAACTGCTATAAGTTAACTGTTAACTGTTAGCAACAACCGTCGCGCTAGCCTACAGTAACTTGATCGGTTTCCACGCCAGTTGCACCCTTAACACCTTTAGCAATTGTCACCAACTTGTTGACAATTCCCTGATCGGGAACTGTACCTTTGAGAACCACCGTAGTGCCATGTTGAGCCACATAAACAGTCTCAATATCCGCAACATCTGGATTTGCATCGAAAGCCTGAGCCACCCGTTTAGCTAAACCGCTTTGATCGTATTCTCCATTCAATCCCATGCGTTCCGGCGGAATTGTCTGAGCGCTCGCAGCAGGTTGAGCTTGAGCTTGAGCTTGAGCTACAGGTGCTTGGTAAGCAGGAGCGTCAACAGTTTCTTGATTTTCAAGTTTTTCTAAACCAAACAATCTTTTTAGCCAACCCATAGAGTTTGTCCTCCCACAAAGTTTGTGTTAATTGACGTGTTAATTGACAGGTGGCACGTCGCGGTGCAATTGTTATTCTCAATACCAGGAATTACGATCGCACTCTGGGACGCAGAAAGCGGATTTTTCTACAAAAAACTATCTTCCAGCCATCCGCCCCGGTAGAAAAACCCGGTTTGTTGAGTTTGGTGCGCAACTCGTAAATACAATTTACTGTTGTACAACTTCGCCGATCATCTGCCTGGAGACATAAATTCTCCGGCGCTCAAACAAATACCTGCGCTGACCATTCCGGCAAATCAAACTTAAACCCTTCTTCCCCAACTTCTACAATTTTGTTGTACATCCACTCGTGCCAAGTTCCCGCAGCCGGAAAGTTAGGAATGCAGTAACCAGATAGATAAGTATCCGAAAAATTGGTCACAACTACTGCTCGCGTTCCCTCATCGCTCCAGCGGTAGTAAGCGAGGACTTTGGCTTCGGCATTTTCGTGGAAAAATTCAATATTTTCCGTGTAAAGTGCCGGAAATTTTTGTCACAGCCGAATCATGTGTTTGTAGTATTCCAACAACTCATGATTTGGCTGATTTTCCAACAAAGACCATTGCAGTTTATTCGGCTGGTTGGGAGTTTCCCGAGTGGACTCTCCAAACTCTTCCCCCATCCACAGCATCGGTATTCCTACTGCTGTTACTAACAAAACCGCTCCCAATTTAGCTCGTTTAAAAGCAGCTTCTCGGTCGAGAGTCCGAAAGCTTGCTTCCGCCAGCAAGTGGTCGCGGTGGTGACTGGCTAAATAATTGATAACATTAGTTGTTTTTTGATAGCCTTGTTGTTTGGCATCCAGAGCTTGCTTGAGCTTTTCGAGCTCGAAACGATCCCCCGCGAGAATTTCTATGGCAAAAATGCGAAAACTTTCGTGCCAGCAACCGTCCATCGGCCCGTCCGCAGCCACGAGTTCGGTAAGTTCGGGAATGTGTTCTGCTATGTTGTAAAATGGCTTGTCGCCGGCGGTTTTTTTTGCTTCGCGAGTTATCCAGTGTTTTGAGTCGAAGTTATCGTAGTTAAACTTCGGGCCCCAGTAGTTAGCCGGATCTTCGGGATAGTGTTTGTCGCGGTAGTACCAATAATTGCGATCGATGAGCAATAAGGGACATTCTTCATCGCAGTGGTTGTAAATCTCGTCCAGAATCACCCGAATGCCCCGTCCGTGGCATTCGTCAATCAATTGCTTCAAATCTGCGGTTGCACCGTAGCTGGACTCTACGGCAAAGAAATCGCGGACTTGGTAGCCCCAGCTATAATCGCCCGGATATTCATTAACTGGCATTAGTTCGATCGCATTTATCCCCAAATCGCACAGATAATCTAATTTCTCGATCGCCTGCTGGAATTTACCGCCACTTTCGGAACCATCGGGGCCGGAAAAATCAGCAACGTGCAGTTCGTAAATAACTAATTCTTCATTTTCTGGGAGCTTTTTGTCGTCGTGCTGCCAAACATAGCTATCAATAATTCGCGCGCCTGCTTTGATGCGAATTGTACTTGTATGAGTAGTGCGGTCAATTTCAGTAGCGTAGGGATCGTTGACTTCTACCCATTCGTCGGGTTCAAAACAGGGACTTTGCGATTGAACTCGGAATTTGTATTGATAAATACCGTCTTCTAACTGAATTTTAGTGCGGAAATAACCTCTGTCATCTTTTTCTAAGGCAATTTCTTCCCATAAGGAAAAGGAGCCGAGCAGCGTAGCTGCTTTGTTGTTGGGAGCGAAGAGTTTAAATTCAATTGCAGCGGCCATGAATACTTTGTTTGCAGAACTTATAAATGTGATTAGTATTCATTTTTACCATTTTGCAAATCTGTCGCAATCGTTCTTAAGAGTTAAACCTGTAACTCTTATGTTGTAAGGTGCCCAGGAGCGCACCCCGAGGATTTAGTAGTACGCACCCTAGCGATTGAGTAAGGTGCGCCGCTAAGCACCCGGAGGCCCGATTTAAATCAATCAAAAATGTAGTTAAAGTAACTAAAAAATATTAAGCGCTGTTTATGAAAAGTAATTTAACTTTTGATAACTAGATAAATTGTGATAAAAATTTAATATTTGTAACTAAAGGAACATTTTTTCGCTGACAGAGCTAATACTGTAGAAAGATGTCATTTTAGGCGGAAAAGGGGAGGATCGGCTTGTAATTGGAAGGCAAGGGAAACCAGAAAAATGAATGCTTTATTCAACTGGATTTTCGCGCGATCGACTTTCAGTCAAGTTTGAGCCGAGAATAGCAAGGATTATTTTTGCTTATGTCTTGGCAGCTCTTGTTTTGTAGTTTTTGACTAGCAAACTTTGTAGAACCAAAATCAGCTTTAATGACTGCTGCTACCTCAGTAATTGGTAATCGGTGAAAATCTCATCCGTCCCTGTTACCCGTTAGATATTCCGAGCAGCGTCTCTAGGGTTCTAAAAGTTTAATTGGGGATGTTGGCAAATTACCGTTACTGTAAAACTCTGGAGTGTTAAAAATGCTAAAACAAATGTGTTGGTTGCCCAGATTGGGAGGAAATGGAGAAAAGATATTGCACTTGCGCACCGAAGCCCGTCAAGCGTGGCGGCCTTATACAGCTTTTCCGCAGTACGCTGCACCCGACTACCGGGAACCGGGCGGTTCTAACGGATGGGCAACATTTCAGAAGCTGAAAACTCAAGGGTGGAATTTAATATCGACTGAAGAAGGGCAGCAGTCAAGTTTTGGCGAACAGAAAAGTGCTTAAAAAACCAGAAACCGCAGGAATAAAAGAAGAGGTAGTGCGATTCGTTTAATCTAAATGGATAGAAATATCCAGGGACGGTTAACCTAACCCACTGGTTAGTATAACTAAATA
>NZ_JAUBSF010000058.1:0-46269 GCF_036704615.1 Microcoleus sp. K4-B3 | reverse complement strand
ATCATCAATTTTTCTTTGACACATCTTCTCAAATCCCCTTGACAACTGCCATACAAGCTTAACTTGTTACCAATGGTTAGTGGCTAATCACAGAAGGCATGACCATCGCGCAGACTGCGAATCCAACGTGAAATAACATCAAGAGCCCAGACTTCTTGAAGAAGTCTGGGCTCTTGGTATTCGGAGAAGTTTCCCTCTTCCTTCTTTCTGCTTCTTTCTGACTCCTGACTCACGATCGATAATTCATCCGTGCATCCATCTCATAATCCCTGTCGTGCCTGATTTCAGAGATTAACTTCCCAGCATTTGCAACTTGTACAAACTGGCATACAACCCTTCTTGCTGCAACAATTCTTCGTGGCTACCAGACTCTACTAATTGCCCGCGTTTGAGCACTAAAATACGATCGACATTTCGGATAGTCGAGAGCCTGTGGGCAATAATTATCGCCGTTCTGTCCGCCATCAAACGCTCTAGAGCTTCTTGGATTAAAGCTTCGGTCCCCACATCCAAACTAGCAGTGGCCTCGTCGAGCACTAAAATACTGGGATTGCGAATTGCGGCGCGAGCAAATGCTAATAATTGCTTTTGTCCCCCCGAAAGATTCGTCCCCCGTTCCCGCAATTGCGTATCGTAACCTTGAGGCAACTGTTCGATTAAACGGGCAACATTTGTCTTTTCTGCTGCTGCTTGAATTTCCTCAATCGAGTAATTTTCTCCCAAGCTAATATTGCTCTTCACATCGCCAGCAAATAGAAATCCATCTTGGATAATCACGCCTATGTGCCGCCGCAACTCTGCTTGAGGCAAATCCCGAATATCCACATGATTAACCAGAATCCGCCCTTGAGTAGGTTCGTAAAGGCGGCAGAGGAGACGGATAATCGAACTTTTGCCCGCACCGGTGGGGCCGACTAATGCTACTTTTTCGCCGGATTTGATGGTGAAATTGAGGTTTTGCAGGACGTATTCGTTTTCTTTGTAGGCAAACCACACGTTGTCAAATTGGATTTCTCCCGATTCTGAATTCTGCGATTTGGCATTTTCTCCCCCCCTTAGCTTGGGGAGGTTGGCGGGGGGTGATTGGGGATTGTTAGGCAATAAACGATATTCTGAACTTGCTGGATTTTGAGGATTATCTGCCAATTCTCGATCGAACGGAGACAAGTTGTAAGCCGTTGCCTCTGGATGTCCAGTTATCAACAACGGTGAATAACCTGCCCTTCTTCCTTCTTCCCTCTTCCCTCTTCCTTCTTCCTTCTTCCCTCTTCCTTCTTCCTTCTTCCCGCTAGTTGGATCTTTAATTTCAATGGGTTCGTTGAGAATATCGCTAATCCGTTCGACGGCGGTAAATCCTGCTTGAATTGCAGTGAATTTCTCAGCAAATTGCCGCAGCGGATCGAAGAGACGCTGAGCAAATAAAATGAATGCAGACAGAGTACCGAAGTTAAGATTACCAGCTAAAACCCTTTGACCGCCCATCCACAAAACCCCTGCGATGGCCACTAAAGCAATCCATTCTAAAGTCGCAGATACGGCGGAGTCGTAAAAGATAGTTGTGTCAACGGCTTTAATGTAGAGTTTATTGGTGACGCGAAACAATTCAGAGTTGAATCTTTCGCGGCGGAATAGCTGCACTACGCCAATACCAGTCAAGTTTTCTTGCAGTTGTGAGTTAAGGTCTGAAAGTTCTTCTCTGGTAGTGTAATTTGCTATGCGATATTGGTACTGGAAATAAATTATGACTGCGGTAATTGGTATCATCATCAGCACCAACATTAAAGCTAGTTGCCACTGCATGGTAAACATGAAAATGGCAATTACTAAAATAGAAAATAAATCGCTGACAATGCCGATCGCCCCTGAAGAGAAAACCTCTCCCAAAGCTTCTACATCGCTGGTGAGGCGAGTCATCAGTTTGCCTACAGGAGTGCGATCGAAAAATCTCACTGCTAGCGATGTGACGTGCGAGAACAAATCATTTCTAATATCTGTAGTAATTATTTGCCCTACTTTCGTGACTAAATAGCCTTGAAGTGATTGCAGTGCCAATCTAACTGTTATAGTTAGCATGAGCAAAACTGCCAGAAGATTCAATGCAGCAGATAAAGGCAATCCCCGCAAGAATTCGTAGGTAGGTTCCGAGCGAATTACCGAAATTGCCTGTCCGATGAGAATCGGTTGAACTGCTCCTGAGACTGCTAGCGGTACTAATAGTGCGATCGAAATAATCAGCAAGCGTTTGCTGCGGGTTGCGTAAGATGCCAACCTCAGAAATAACCGCCAGTCTGTTTCCTGGCCGGATTTGTTTTTGGTGTCTGTTACTGGTGAGGAAATTGTCATCCGATGTTAGATTTTAGATGTTAGATTTTAGATTGCAGAAGCTAGTATTCTGCTAAACTCGGGCGCTTTTGCTGAGAAGATCGAGCTTTTTTTTCGCTGCGCGGCTTGTAGGGCGGGCGGGCGAGATCAGTTCGCTCAGCTTTTAGCAAAAAAGCTGTACAATATAGTCCAACTAATAATTGTAGCAAATAGAGTCAGTCAAATTAGGAAATCTTCTACAGATCCAGCAAATTATCCAACCATACAGCGCTCAGTCACCCATATTTATTACAATTGCGGATACCCGCTACTTGCCACTTTATGCCTTTAGACATAGAGTCGGCCACTCGTTTTATTTGCTGGCTCAAATGCTGGATTTTCAAAATGCAGTTCACTGCATTGAAGAGATTGATTCTACATTTCACCGTCGTCTTAATGAAAGTGTATTAGACTTTGTACTGATAAATTATGCACGAAATAGAGACAGCCCGATTGTATCTGAGACAATTTACGCCTGAAGATTTAGATGAGCTGTACCGTATTTACAGTGATGCAGAAATAATGAAATACTTGAGAGGAGTTAAAACTAGAGAAGAAACAGAAATCGCCATTCATACCATGCTCCAACGTTGGGAACAAAACAACTTCGGAATGTGGGCTTTAGTACATAAAATAGACCGTAAATTGATCGGTCGCTGCGGACTTGCTTTTTTGGACAAAACACCGGAAGTTGAGCTTGGCTATGCGATCGACAAAGTTTACTGGAATCAAGGATTAGTCACAGAAGCATCTTTTGCTAGTCTAAACTATGGATTTGAAATATTAAAGTTAGAGAGAATAGTTGCCATCGCCCGCCCAGAAAATATCGCCTCCCAGCGGGTGATACAGAAAGTTGGCATGAAATATGAAAAAAATGCTCGTTATTACGAAACTGATGTACTATATTATTCAATCTCGCGAGAAACCTACGAGTCAAAAGTAGTTGTGTAGGTGTGCAATGCACACCTTACTGAATTTAAATTACTCACATCGCAATTTGTCATTATTGCCTGATGACAACTACGAAGTCCTTTGCAATTGCTTGTTAACTTTTTGAATTTTCTTAGCAAAATACTCTTGTCGGTGTCCCAATTTTTTAGCCACTTCTAACCCTTTTTGATAGGATTCCAAAGCCTTATCGTAAGCCTTCATCTCTTGATAAACTTGACCGATATTGTCATAAGTGTTCATCAATCCATAGAAATTGTAAGCCCGCTCTTCTAACAGCAACTGCATTTGATAAATCCGTAAAGTTGACTCCCACTGCTTTTGGGCTCGATAAAGTAATGCTAATTTATCTAAAGCTTCGCTAGCTTGGGCATATTGTTGAATGGGGACGGCTAAATTGTATGCTTCCTGATAGTATTGAGCTGCTAAATTGATTTGACCGATGGTTTGGTAATCGCTGGCGATCGCAATTTTGAGCGGTGGTATAGCGCTGGGATTTTGTAAGTTAAGATACACTGATGCTAGTTTTTCCCTGGCTGCGATCGCCTTTAGGGGTTGTTTCGACTGCTGGTAAACGTAAGCCAACTGTCTCAGAGTATCTACCTCAGTTGGAGGAGTTACAGGCTGCGGGGGCGCGCCGTTTCCCGCAACTACAGCAGAATTTTGCACAGCAGAATTAGCAGCAAATAAAGCGCGGTTTTCCTGAATTAAAGTTGCCAATTCCTCATACACCGGAGCAGCTTTATCGTAACTCAACCAATTGATGTGAATAAGCCCGATCGCCTTCAAAATCTGACCTTCAGCCAATATATCTTGCTTTTGGCGCGCATTTTCGAGAATTTCTTGGTAAACTTCTACAGTCGGGCCTTTAGCGCGCACCTGCTGAAAAGCTGCAACCAAGGTGGGGAGCAACTCAGTATTAAGTGGTACTTGGGATTTGACTTGTTTTTGAATTGCTTGCAAACGTTTGGTAATAAGCTGTAGTTCGAGGTTTTTACCATTACTCCAAGCAACACTTCCCACCCGACTCAAAGCAGCAATTTCCGCCGCCGGGCCCAGATACCTCCGCAGCCGCAATTCTCGGAACCAAATTTCAAAAGCACCCACGCCGTCTCCAGCTTGCATTTTAGCCGCTGCTTCTAAGTTTAACTCTTCCAAAGCCGCTGTCAGTTCGTCCCGCTGAGTGCTGCTCAAAGATTCGTTAGCGGGAGTTAGGGGATCGGGTGTTGTAATTTCTAGAGGATTAGGAGAAAATTGATCGAGGCCTGGTGGATTAGTTTGGGCGCTAGCAATAGAACCAGCACACAGCCACAAAAAAAGCAAGCACCCAATTGGCACAGAACTTCTCATAAAAATACTCGGTAAGTGGGAAACTCAGTGGCTTCAGCCCTGAGAGGAAAACGACCCGGCGGTTTCAACCGCCTTGAATCCCCGAAAGGGGTTGGAGAGGTCGAGTTGCCTCTCCGGTGAGGTATGGTTGCCTCAATCTCCTTTTCAGGGTAATGTTCGCTTCGCCAAGGTTATCGGGGCTTGTCACGCTTACAGCACTGTCTCAGTGACTTTAAGACTGTTTAACTGTAAACAACAGAGCGGAAAACTAGCGTCGCATCTTCCGGTGTTATGACCCCAATAACGTAGTCAGTGAAGACTTAGGCTGGTCAATACAGCTTGCTTGATTTCTCTTACAAGCTCAGTGGCTTTAGCCCTGAGTTACTGACTCTCAAAATTTGGTTGCCGCGATTCGGCATCTTTTCTGGAAACATCAAGTTTTGCATATCTACAAAACGGTATAAATTATGTCACAAAGATGGCACAAAAGCAAACTGTTCAACAAGAGCAACAAAATAAATGCCACCGCACTGAGCAATTATTGGGATTTAAAGACGCTGGGCGATCGCATTTTACGCTTATTTAGTCTAGCCCTTATTATCTTAACTGTTTGCACAGCTTGCGCCCCCCCTCCCGCAGTTGCTAGAGACCGCTCTTTTCCAGAAATGTCCTTAGAATTTTTGGGCGAGTACCAATTGCCAAAAATCAATTTTGAAGGAGCACCAGTCGGCGGTTTCTCAGGAATTACCTACGACCCCAAAGGTATTAGCGCAGTCACTTCCAAAGCTTATCGCTTTTACGCTCTTTCCGACGACCCCAGCGAAAACGGAGAAGCCAGATTTTACAGTCTCCGACTCGACCTCACATCAAGTGACCCAGCAAATATTCGCCTGAAAAAAGTTGCCGTTGAAGGCGTTACCTCCCTCAAAAAAGCAGATGGTGCAACCTTCTCTTGGGGTTCCATCAATCCCGAAGGCATCGCCCTTTCTCCCCGCAACTCAGTATTTGTCGCCAGCGAAGGCGTTACTCATGTTGGCATCCCTCCTTTTGTCGGTGAATTTGACCTCAAAACAGGGCAAATGCGGGGACAATTGCCGATACCAAAGCGCTATATTCCCGATGCCAGCGATGAAAAACAGCAGCAAGGAGTGGTGGAAAATTTAGGTTTTGAAT
Source organism: Microcoleus sp. K4-B3 (assembly GCF_036704615.1). Taxonomy (NCBI): domain Bacteria; kingdom Bacillati; phylum Cyanobacteriota; class Cyanophyceae; order Oscillatoriales; family Microcoleaceae; genus Microcoleus; species Microcoleus sp. K4-B3. The sequence goes on along the minus strand of NZ_JAUBSF010000058.1, from coordinate 40,458 downwards.
CTTTAACCATCGACCCAGAAACTTTTAGTCCGGGCGGTCTCGATCCGTTTCGTTTGTTCGCAGCTACGGAAGCGCCGTTAATGCAAGATTTAGACCCAGAACAGGCAAGCAAAATCCGTCTTTTACATTATATCATCGTCGATAAAACGCCGCAATTAGTCTCAGAAAATCTTTACAACCTCGACCAAGTTCCCATGACTATTTTGAACGGTTTAACAGAATTAGTAACTGTCGGTGGCGGTCAGATTCTGAGTTTAGAACGTTCTTTTGGGCTGTCGGGATACAGCGCTAGGATTTATCAAGTAGCGGTTGGGGCGGCTACAGATACTTCGAGAATCCAGAGTTTTAAAGGTCGAGTGGCAATGGTCGAACCTGTTAAGAAAAAGTTGCTGCTAGACTTAAGCGAACTCGGAATTCCGCTGTACAATTTAGAGGGGATGACCCTCGGCCCGCGCTTGCCAGATGGCAGCCAGAGTGTAGTGTTGGTCAGCGACGACAATTTTGATGAAACGCAGAAAACTCAGTTTATCTTGTTGAGTTTAAAAAGCAAAAATTAGGTCAGAAGGGCGGGCTAGAAGCCCACCCCACAAGAAGAAGACTTATTCTTTGTGAAATAAGCCGGAAAGCCTGTTTAGGAAAACAGTTCAATAAACTTCACTCTTTGTGGAACAGGCATCTTGCATGTTCATGAAAATAGTATAAATGAGGTTAAATCAAATTTATCCAACTATAAAACATCCTAATCATGCCAAGTCGTAACACTTTGCACTTACCAGAAATCGAGCTTTCATACCTAGAATGGCAGCCAGAAACAGGGAAAGAAAAAGTTCCGCGTTTGCTGCAGCTGCACGGTTTAGCAGATAGTGCGTGTGTCTGGACTAGCTTGGGCAATTACTTGTCCAACCGCTATCATATTGTAGCGCCAGATATGCGCGGTCACGGAGAGAGTAGCAAACCGAAAACAGACTATACTTTTAAAAGTGCGATCGCAGATTTAGAAGCTTTGATGGCACATCTCAACTGGCCTGACGCACACATTTTAGGACATTCTTGGACGGGAAAACTAGCACCGATTTGGGCGAGGCAAAATCCCGATCGCTTTTGCAGTATGATTTTAGTAGACCCCATCTTCATCACCAAACTGCCCGCCGCGATGAAACTCACCCTGCCAATTGTTTACCGAAAATTAGACTGTCTCAAATGTGTGGGGCCGTTTGCGACTTTATCCCAAGCAGAAGCAGCAGCAAAACAATCGGGAGAATACGCAGATTGGAGTGACGTGCAGCAAATGGTATTCCAACACCAAATCGAACAAAAATCCGACGGAACTTGGGGCAGTAAATTTGCGATTGCAGCCAGAAATCAGATATTTGCAGAAGTGATGAAAGTTGCTGGTTTAACTGAAAATATTGAGATACCGACTTTGTTTGTACAGCCGGAAAAAGGCGTAAATCGCATGGATTGGCAAATGCAGCCATACAAGAGATACTTGAAAAATCTTACCGTTGCAAAAGTACCGGGGAATCACTGGTCTTTTTTGACTGAACCGGAAACTTTTAATCAAACTGTGGCAGATTTTTTAGAGGGCACAAGACGGTGAATTTAGAAATTATCGCACATCGGGGATTTTCGGCGATCGCCCCCGAGAATACTTTAGCAGCTTTTGAACTGGCGATCGCCCGTGGAGCTCATTCGATCGAATTTGACATCCAGCTATCCGCCGACAACGTACCAGTGATTTTTCACGACGCCACATTAGATAGAATCACTGGAGTTTCTGGCAAAGTTAGGGAAAAAACTCTGTCGCAATTGCAGACACTTAATGCGGGAAAATGGTTTAGCGATGAATTTTCACAAGAAAAAATTCCTACTTTAAAAGCCGCATTAACCATACTCAAAAAGGTTGGCAAATTTCTTTACTTTGATGTCAAACCTCACTGCGAGTGGTCTGACGCAGATGTCGCGGATTTTGTCAATACTTTGAAGGGCGAAGAAATCCAACACAAATGCGTTATTACCTCCTTTAACGCTCGATTTCTGGAACAAGTGCGGCGGCTATCTGGCGATTTGGCGATCGGACACATTGTTGCTAATTTAGAAGCATACAAAACTCAATTTGCTCAAGCTGTGGCGCATCGGGATAATTTGATTAGCAGTCAGTATCGCGTGTTGCTGGAAAACCCCGCACTAATTCAAGAAAGCCGGAGTCAGGGAGTTGACATTGTGACCTGGACGGTGGACGATCGAGCGGATATGCAAAAGTTAATTGATTTGGGTATAACGCGGATAGTCACTAATTGTTTGATATGATATTTTTAACCGCAAATGAAGGCAGATACACGCAGATAATAGATGAATTACTTTCGCAAAAGCATCCACGAAATGTCTGGCTATGTGCCGGGGGAACAGCCCCCGCTAGGCACAAAAATTATTAAACTAAATTCTAATGAAAATCCCTATCCACCTTCTCCCAAAGCCTTAAAAGTGCTTCAGGAAATAGACGGAGAAATGCTGCGGCGCTATCCAGATCCAACTGGCAAAAGTTTCCGCATTGCTGCTAGTAAAGTTTTGGGATTTGCTGACGATTGGATTGTTGTAGGTAACGGCAGCGACGATTTATTAAACTTGATAGTTCGCGCTGTGGGCGAATCAGGGAAACAGATTGTTTGTCCCGCGCCAACCTATGTATTGTACCGCACTTTGGCAGAAATTCAAGATGCCGAATTTGTTGAAGTTCCTTATCCCGAGGACTACAAGTTACCAGTCGATTTGCTAATAGCAGCCCAGGGTGCAGTGACGTTTATAGCTTCGCCAAACAGTCCATCGGGAACAGCCATATCTATTGCAGATTTGGAGAAACTGGCTAAAGAGTTATCGGGCATTCTGGTTATCGACGAAGCTTATGTAGATTTCGCCGAAGAAAATGCTTTGAACTTGACAAAAAAGTACAGTAATGTTATAGTTTTGAGGACGCTTTCAAAAGGTTATTCCCTCGCAGGATTGAGGCTGGGTTTTGGCATAGCAAATCCGGCGCTGCTGGCAGAATTAAATAAAATCAAAGACAGCTATAATGTGGATGCTTTAGCCTATGCAGTGGGGGCGGCTGCGATCGCCGATCGAGACCACAAAATAGCCAACGCCGAAAAGATTAAGGCTTCCAGAGCAAAACTAGCCGTTAGCTTCCAGGAATTAGGCTTTGACGTTTGGCCCTCGCAAACCAACTTTTTGTTAGTTAGGCCACCACAAGGCGATGCAGAAAGAATTTATCAAACACTCAAAGTACGGGGAATATTGATTCGATACTTCAATCAGCCGCGATTAGAAGACAAATTGCGGATTAGTGTAGGTACGGAGGAACAAAATCAAATATTGGTTAAAACTTTGAAAGAAATTCTCTAAATAACGATCGCACTAAAATTAGTTTCTAATAATAACTTTAGTCGTCTGATTTTTATGAGGACTTGCATTCCTGACTACACACAGCTTGATTACGGATAATTATTAGGATTATCAATCGCCAACCCTGCCGACTGAGCAAGATCCAGCAATCTGTTGTCCGCCGAAACAAAAATTAGTTGAGTTTCTGGCATTGATGTTAAAAGAGATTGAACGCGCAAAGCAGCCGCCAATTGCACAGCATCATAAGCCCGCAGTGGATATTGAACAATCAATTCACCCGCCCTTTCAACCAGTGCCTGATCAACTTCGATAACTCTATACCGACTATTGAATTCAGAGCGAAACTTTGCAATAAGTGCAGTAACTTCCGCAGCAGTTAAACCGCCTTCACGTTGTCTGCGTGCAAAAGCACTAAGAACTTCCACCCAGGTGATGCTGACTAGAAGCAGCGAGTTACCAGTCTGGGAATCCGTGAGCGTTTTTATCCAAGGGCTGCCAATTTCAACCACATATCTTTTGATGAGGGCGCTGCTATCCAAAAAATAAATGTTTACCACGGGCCGCGATCCTCGATAATTATTTCTGATAGAGGCTTGCCCGGTTTTGCCCCTAACCTTTTAGCCAATTCATACACATCTTCATCAGTGACAGCCTCGACGTTATGGGGATTGTTAGGTAGTGGAGTCACCAATCCTCGGTCAACTAAAAACTGGATTGCCAATTCTGCCTGCTTTTTTGGATCATCTGGCCAGAGTTGAATCTGCACAGTTTCCCCATCCTTGAAAGACACAGAACTCAAGGGACGAAAAACCCCGTTTTCGTAGATAGCAGTAATAGTTTCTGGCATAATTAGCCTCTTAATTAAATGCTTTGACTTATTGTACTTCTTTTAATTACTTCGTTGCCACCACAGCCAAATTCCAAGCCAAGCGCTTCATCAAAGGCAACTTTTTCAAAAAGCCATCCAACTCTTCTAACCGAGAGTATTCCGGTTTCAATCTATCTTGTTCAATGATAATCTTTTTCCAATAACGCTCCTCATTTGGATGCACTTTTTCGATTAAATAAAAACGCAAAAAAATCCAAAGCGATGTCAGCCAAAAGGTATCATAAGCCGTCTCCGAAAACAAAGACTTGACAAAATTTACAATATTAATATCTAAAGGAGTTTCATCCTCCGTCCGCACCTCTGTCGCAATCCTGCGGTAAACATTAATCACAGGATTGTGCTTCATCGGGTCCCAAAAACAAGCTTTTCCCCCAGGCTTTAGGACGCGGTGCATTTCGCGAATTGCCTTTTCTGGTTCAGGCAAATGGTGCAACAAATTAGAAGCATAAACAATATCAAAACTATTGTCCGGGAAATCCATCGCCATTGCATTCACCGTGCAGCCGTCTATTTTGACGCCGTTTTTATCAGCCAATTTCAGGGCAACTTCTACCATACCCTGAGAATAGTCTGCCGCCACACAATTTGCACCTTTTTTAGCAAAATAAACGCTATTTTCTCCCGCGCCGCAGCCTAAATCTAACAGGCGTTTGCCTGTAATATCGCCCATTTGCTTGAGGATAAATCTATTTTCTGGGGCGGTACAAGCTTCAAAATAATCATTGACTCGAATGCCGTCTATATCGATTGTGGATGCCCAAGCATCGTGGAATTGCCGCTCTTTTTTTAAAGTTTCTTCTTGCATTTTTTAGGGTTTGTTGTTGCTAAAAAAGATTTTAATTTTTAACCGCAGATGAACGCGGATTAACGCAGATTTATTAAGATATATCTGCTGTTATGTGCGTTCGTCTGCGGTTTGTTTCAAGAAAAATGGCTGACAAGAAATTTATCAGCGCTGTGCTTTTGCAACAACTTGATTTCCGCTCTGAGTTGGCTGTTCTGAGGATTTTTCAGGATTAGACTGCAATGCCTGATACAGCCGATTTAAAGCGCTGATGTATGCTTCTGCGGACGCTACGATAATGTCGGTATTTGCTGAGTGACCGGAAAATACTTTGCCTTCGTGGCGCAAGCGAATGGTTACTTCCCCGATCGCATCTATGCCCGCTGTTACCGACTGTACGGAAAACTCGATCAACTCGTTGGGTACGTTTACCACCCGGTTAATTGCCCTGTAAATCGCATCCACAGGCCCAGTGCCGATCGCAGCATCAGTCAATTCTTCGCCCGCCGGATTCCGCACAGTGACGGTTGCTGTCGGGCGAGATTTGTCACCGCAGGAAACCTGCACTAATTCTAACCGGAACAGTTCCGGTGCTTGGTGCACTTCGTTATTGGCGATCGCCTCTAAATCCCAATCAGTAATCTCTTTTTTCTTGTCCGCTAAATCTTTAAACTTGACAAAAGCCTTATTTAGCTCATCGTCTGCCATTTCAAAACCCAACTCTTTCAAGCGAGTGTGGAATGCGTGGCGGCCGGATAATTTGCCCAAGACGATTTGATTTTCCGTCAAGCCGATCGACTCAGCGTCCATAATCTCGTATGTCCGCTTATTTTTCAGCACCCCATCTTGGTGAATTCCCGACTCGTGAGCGAAAGCATTTGCCCCGACAATCGCCTTATTTGGCTGCACCAACATCCCCGTCAAATTGGAAACCAAGCGGGAAGTTTTGTAAATTTGGCGCGAGTCAATATTTGTCAGCGGTTCCTCAGAATCCGCAGCCCGGCCCAAGAACGGATTATAATATTGGCGCCGCACGTAAAGCGCCATTACCAACTCTTCCAGAGCCGCATTTCCCGCCCGTTCCCCAATCCCGTTAATCGTGCATTCTAACTGTCTGGCGCCATTTTTCACAGCTTCCAAAAAGTTAGCAACAGCCAATCCTAAGTCATTGTGACCGTGAACCGAAATAATTGCGCGATCGATATTCGGCACATTTTCCTTAATTCCCCGAATCAAAGCCCCAAACTCGCTCGGAGTCGTGTAACCGACTGTATCGGGAATATTAACAGTAGTCGCACCGGCGGCGATCGCCCGTTCCAGCACCTGATACAAAAACTCCGGTTCCGAGCGACAAGCATCTTCCGGGGAAAACTCCACATCATCCACAAAAGACTTAGCGTAAGCCACCATTTCCGGCACAATTTCCAGAACCTCAGCCCGCGTCTTTTTCAGCTTATACTCCAAGTGAATATCAGACGTAGCCAGAAACGTATGAATTCGCGCATTTGCTGCTGGTTTCAGAGCCTCTGCTGCTGTTTTAATATCCGGCTTTCTCGCCCGTGCTAAACCGCAAATTGTCGGCCCATCTTCCGTGCCAACCGAGCGGGCTATTTTTTGGACTGCCTCGAAATCTCCCGTGCTGGTGAAAGGGAAACCCGCTTCAATCACATCCACGCCCAATCTTGCTAACTGGCGAGCGATCGTCAGCTTTTCATCCCCATTCAGAGATGCACCCGGAGATTGTTCTCCGTCCCGCAAAGTCGTATCGAAAATAATAATCCGGTCTTGACTTGGTTGAGTTTTCATAGCTCTAAAAAAGTGTTTTCCTGATTTTTACTTGTCCGCTGTTCTGGGCAATTAGTCCCCAGTCACCAGTCCCGTGTTTCGCGCCAATAATTAATAACCCATAACCCATAACCCATAACTACTGACTGCTGACTAATGACTAATGACTAATGACTAATGACTAATGACTAATAACTACTGACTAATAATCCATTTTCTCGATATGTTCCCTAATTTCATTTAGGTCTATATACCTATCTGTAGCATTTCGTAACTCTCTAGCAATCATTCCTTCGGTTGATACCACAGTAATATGAGTATTTTTCGAGCGCAGCAGCTCGATCGCCCGCTCAAAATCCCCATCCCCGCTAAACAGCACAACTTGGTCGTACTGATCCACCGTATTAAACATATCAACAACAATCTCAATGTCTAAATTAGCCTTTTGAGAATATCTGCCCGAAGCATCGTCGTAATATTCCTTAAGAATCTTAGTGCGAACCGTGTAACCGAGACTGATCAAGGCATCTCGAAATCCCCTTTGATCTTGGGGGTCTTTCAGACCCGTATACCAGAAAGCATTGATCAAGATGACATTCGGCTGCGAAGTTTTGAAATATTCGAGCACCCTGCGAGGATCAAAAAACCAACCGTTCTTTTGTTGAGCGTAGAACATATTGTTCCCGTCCACAAAAATAGAAAGGCGGTTCATTAAGTTTGTCATAGAAACTTAGACCTAATAATTGTAGAAAGAAGTTAATCTAAATATCACATTTTAGCAACATGGAGCTAACTGAGGCAATAGATTAGACTTCAGAAAACTCCATCCCCCCAGTATTTCATATTTTAGGCTCTACCGCCAGAGGGCTCTTTTAACCCTGCTTGGATTCGATCGAGCGGCCCTCACAAACCAGACGCCCAGTAACTCAATACCGGCTGCCATGTCAAGGTTAATGGGGCTTCAAACTACCGCCCTACCGCCCTACCGCCCAGCAGGCATACCGAAGCGCATAGCAGTACCTTTTGCTCCCCTGATTTGATAGCAGAGTACCTCAGCTCAAGCCTTTTTGCTTTCAAGGGCCCAGCGAGCTAACTCTGTCCGGTTGTGCAGACCTGTTTTGCCCAGCATATTGCTGACGTGGCTCTCTATAGTCCGCTGGCTGACATTCATCACGTCTGCGATCTGTCGGTTTGCCATACCCTGCGCTAGCAACTGTACCACCTTTAACTCAGTGGGAGTCAATTCGACATTGCGGCGCGCCTTAATTTTTGGGCCGCTCTCAATACCTGGATTTGAGTGACGAATCAAGCGGGAGGCTGCTTTCAGAGAAGATTCTACTTGGGCTACCAGTTCTTCTGGTTCAAAAGGCTTGACTATATAAACGTCAGCCCCAGTGCTCAAGCCTTTTACTCGGTCTGAACTTTGACCTTTGGCGGACAAGAAAAGAACCGGAATCCAGCTCGTGCGCGGGTCTTCTCTGATGTATTTGACTAAAGTGTACCCGTCCATTTCCGGCATCATCACATCGCATATGATCAAATCGGGGACTTCTTGTTCGAGTTTTTCTAGAGCGTCTCTGCCGTTTTCTGCTGTAATGACGTTGTAACCCCGAAACTCCAAGTAATCCTTGACTAGCAAGATTAAGTTCGGGTCGTCGTCAACCAGCATCAGCCGTTTTTGATCTCCTGAATTATTGTCTTTTGTCATGTTTATTCCCGCTAAAGTATCCCGCTCGCTTCCTTTTTTTCACTCGTGTTTTTTCCGTCACTCCGCCACCACCCCGGCTGGGGGTGGAGGACTGCCGTCGGGTGAAACGATCGCCCTCAGGGGAAAGCGGGGCGGGTGTTACCGCTTCCCAACCAGCGATCGACGCCCGTTTGTGAATGTCTTGCGACTAGGAACGGAGCCAAAACTTATAAGGTACATCTTCAGAAAAGCCTGTCAGTGGCAGGCATCCTGCCTGCCCCACCAGAGTTATTGGAGATGTCTAATGGACGAACATCGCCCGTTGTCACTATCGGTCTTGATTGATTGGAGACTCTCTGGGAGAGCCCAAGTTAAATATTTAATCTCGATCGGTTTAATTGGTTGATGCCCCAGTTTTAAATGATACTTCTGATATAGAGAAATTTAAGCAGACTCCCTACTTACGTATTTAACTGTTTCTAGTGTAGTTTGGCAAACTGCTTAGTGTCTGCCACTGAGAAACTTTTGCACAAAATTTCACACTTTCTCCGATCGATTTTTTTGGGCGTACCTTTTGAGCAACACCAGCTACAAGCCAAGCCCGACTACCAAGACAACCTAACTACAGTTTTTTTGCTCTGTAGCAGGTGCGATCGCCCGGGGGGCCAACGGTCTAAAATTCTCACCTTTAACCTTAAACTTAACATTTAAGTATAACCCTGTACTTTAACAGCGCTATACTTAAATGTTTGGCTCTGCCTCAGGAGGCACAGGCAAAGGATGAGTCAAGAAAGCGTATTCTTGAACGACCTTTGAGTTTAGGAGATGTTCCTGAATAATTCTTTCAATGACGGGGGGAGTAACGTCGCGATACCACACTCCGTCTGGATAGACTACCACGATCGGGCCGGACGCGCACACTCGCAGGCAATTGGCTTTGGTGCGAAAGACACAGGTTGGTCGATCGGCACTTGGCTTGTCCAACCCCAATTCTTGCAAGCGTTTTTTTAAGTAATTCCACGCCTCCAGACTGGTTTGCCGATCGCAGCACTTGGGCACGGTTTGGTCGGCACAGATAAAAATATGCCGCTCGATTTGAGCGATTCCCAGGCTTTGGACGCAAGCACTCAAGCCTTTGCTGCAAGATTCCTCGTTATTTTCTGTCATTGTATTCATCAATCAAAAGTAATTGGTTAGCGGTCGAAAGTCATCACCACAGCCCCCACTCCCCCCTCTCCTTCCTTCCAACTCATGCTCGGTTCGGGAACCCGTACTGACAACTAAGTTGCGATCGCCCCTGACTAAAGCTAAATTAGCACTCAGGAGTCGAGAGTGCTAATATGTCAGTTGTAAGCAGTCGGCTGTTGCTTTCATAGCGACCCTGACGGCTGACTGACTAGGATCTGTAATCTGGAGATTTATTTATGGCAGCAGTATCACTGAGTGTTTCTACCGTTAAACCATTAGGCGAGCGCGTGTTCGTAAAAGTAAGCGCTAGCGAAGAAAAAACCGCCGGCGGCATCCTTCTGCCCGACACAGCTAAGGAAAAGCCCCAAGTAGGCGAAGTCGCGGCCGTGGGCCCCGGCAAGCGCAATGACGACGGCACCCGCATTGAAATGGAAGTCAAAGTCGGCGACAAAGTTCTCTACTCGAAGTACGCCGGCACCGACATTAAACTCGGCACAGACGAATACGTCTTGCTTGCAGAAAAAGACATTCTGGCGATCGTTAACTAATTAATCATTAGTCATCAGTCATTAGTCATCAGTCATTAGTTTAAAGCGAACGCCGCCAAACAACTAATGACACAGGACAAATGACAGACATCAATCATCCAAAATCCAAAATCTAAAACCCTCTCATCCCCAAAAACTATGGCTAAGCGTATCATCTACAACGAAAATGCACGTCGCGCCCTCGAACGCGGTATGGACATTCTGGCCGAAGCAGTAGCCGTAACCCTCGGCCCCAAAGGCCGTAACGTGGTTTTGGAAAAGAAATTCGGAGCTCCTCAGATCGTCAATGACGGCGTAACCATCGCCAAAGAAATCGAACTAGAAGACCACGTAGAAAATACAGGCGTTGCCCTGATCCGTCAAGCCGCTTCCAAAACCAACGACGCAGCAGGCGACGGTACCACAACAGCTACCGTTTTGGCTCACGCAATGGTCAAAGAAGGTCTGCGTAACGTAGCAGCCGGCGCAAATGCGATCGCCCTCAAGCGCGGTGTTGACAAAGCAACCACGTTTTTGGTAGAAAAAATTGCCGAACACGCCAAACAAGTAGAAGATTCCAAAGCCATCGCTCAAGTCGGCTCCATCTCTGCTGGTAACGACGATGAAGTCGGTCAAATGATTGCCAACGCAATGGACAAGGTGGGCAAGGAAGGCGTGATTTCCCTGGAAGAAGGGAAGTCTATGACCACCGAATTGGAAATCACCGAAGGGATGCGCTTCGACAAAGGCTACATTTCTCCCTACTTCGTCACCGACACCGAACGGATGGAAGCGATTCTCGAAGAACCGTTCATCTTGCTGACAGACAAGAAAATCGCTTTGGTACAAGATTTAGTACCTGTGCTCGAACAAGTAGCTCGTTCCGGCCGCCCGCTGTTGATCATTGCAGAAGACATTGAGAAAGAAGCTTTAGCTACCCTCGTTGTCAACAAACTGCGCGGTGTGTTGAACGTGACTGCTGTTAAAGCACCTGGTTTTGGCGATCGACGCAAAGCCATGTTAGAAGATATCGCCGTATTGACCGGCGGTCAACTAATCACCGAAGATGCCGGTTTGAAACTGGAAAACACCAAGCTCGACATGATCGGCAAAGCTCGCCGCATCACCATCACCAAAGACAGCACCACAATTGTTGCCGAAGGTAACGAAGTCGCCGTCAAGTCCCGCTGCGAACAAATTCGCCGTCAGATGGACGAAACCGAGTCTTCCTACGACAAAGAAAAGCTGCAAGAACGTTTGGCCAAATTGGCTGGCGGCGTCGCAGTGATCAAAGTCGGCGCGGCTACCGAAACAGAAATGAAGGATCGCAAACTGCGTCTTGAAGATGCGATCAACGCTACCAAAGCTGCTGTAGAAGAAGGAATTGTTCCTGGTGGCGGTACAACTTTGGCTCACCTGACTCCTCAATTGGAAGAGTGGGCTAACAGCAGCCTGAAGGGCGAAGAATTGACCGGTGCATTGATTGTGGCCCGGGCTCTGGCTGCTCCTCTGAAGCGGATTGCTGAAAATGCTGGTTTGAATGGCGCTGTGATTGCTGAGCGCGTCAAAGAAAAGCCGTTCAACGTTGGTTTCAACGCAGCGACAAATGAGTTTGTCGATATGTTTGAAGCTGGTATCGTTGACCCCGCGAAGGTGACTCGTTCTGCTCTGCAAAATGCCGCATCTATTGCTGGTATGGTGCTGACAACCGAGTGCATCGTCGTTGACAAGCCCGAACCGAAGGATGGCGCTGCTGCTGGCGCTGGCGGCGGCATGGGCGGCGGCGACTTCGATTACTAATTAATCGTCGTCTTTAAAGTAGGTGGGGGTGCAAGGGCCCTCACCTACTTTATTTTAATTAAGTAGTTGATTAATAAATCAAGTATCATAGTGGTGTACTCTCTAGTATAGTGAGAGGCGCTATGAAAGCAGAAGTTCTTAAAAGATTATTTAGGGCGATCGCCAGTGCCGACACAGAGGCGATCGACAAACTCACACACCTAGTCATTGAGGAAGAGCGCCAGAAGGGACACACGCTACTAGCCGACCAATTAGAGAATATTACCAAAAAGAGCCAGAAAGAGAAATCGACCTCTAACAGCAAACCAGCTTCGCCAGTACCAAATAGCCGACAAGCTTTAAGCGAACTGCCGACAAGTAAGCGATTAAACCTTCCTTTAGTGACTGTCATCGGAAGGGAAAAACTGCGGCATCACATGGTGCTTCCTGAAGTTATTGAAAAACGTTTCCAGCGAATTGAGCGCGAGTATGCAGCAAGAGATAGGCTTGCTCATCACGGACTCCGCTACAGACAAAAAATTCTTCTGTACGGTTTCCCGGGCTGTGGTAAGACACTCGGAGCAGAGCGTTTAGCTTGGAATACAGGTTTACCACTTCTCAAAGTTCGATTTGATGCAATGGTATCATCTTTTTTAGGCGAAACGGCGAGTAATTTGAGGCTCGTTTTTGAAGAAGCATCAAAAAATCCCTGTTTGTTGTTTCTTGATGAATGCGACTCAATTGCTAAATCAAGAGAAGACCATCAGGAAGTAGGAGAAATTAAGCGAGTGGTAAATACATTTCTTCAAATTTTGGATGAATATGAACCCACCTCTGGTCTGATTGTAGCAGCTACAAACCTCACTAAATCTCTTGATACTGCACTGTGGAGACGATTTGACGATTTGATTGAAGTACCAAAGCCCGGAGAAAAAGAGTTAGAATTTATCCTAAAAGAAACACTATCTGCTATGGAAGTAGGCTCTATTAACTGGCCTGTGCTCATAGCTCAGATGAGAGATTTTTCTGCCGCTCAAGCTGTGAGGGTTGCACAAGATGCTGCTAAACGGGCAATTCTTGAGCGAGAGGAGCTAGTCATTCACGAACACTTGGAAGAAGCGATCAAAGAAATCAAGGTTGGATAAATTTATTTTTTTGTATCAGGAGAAGTAAATGGTTGAACGTTCTGATAGATTTCCGCATATTCAGCTCAGCCTTGCAAAAGAAGGAATTGCTGCAAGTTTACCAAAAGGAGGCAAACCAAATGCAATAACATCTGCCAATGCAAGCAATCGACAAGGACATGGAAGTAAATTAAAGAGTTCTTTAGACTCCTTAATTTTTCAGTGGCAAGATACTCAAAAAACAAGAGAGGAAGAGGAAAAGCCACCACTTCCAGAAAAAGCTATACCTATCATTTTACAGATTGATCCTACTGCATTTGATGCAGAGGATATCAGAAAATATGGAATCGAAGTAATTGCTGAATTAGAAAATGGGTATATTATTGGTGCTTCAGCAGACGATAGTGAATTTAGTGAACTAGAAAAAAAGCTACAAAAATTTATTAAGGCAGAGCGAGGAGCGAGTAAAGTTGCAGCAATCTGGGACTTTATTGAGGGAAGCAAGCGACCTGAGTACGTCCTCTCACCAGAACTGCTTAATCAATGGCAGCAAATTACAGACGAAAAAATATATACTGTGGATATAGGTATTGCTTGTCTAGGAATGAAGTCACAATTGCCTAATTGCCCAGAAATAAAGCCTGATGAAAGTGAGGAAAAATTTACTAAACGATTCAGAAAGTGGGGTAAAAAACGTGATTTAAATTACGAGCAATGGGATGATATTAAGTGGCAAAGAGAAAATGAGTTTACGAAATTTGTCCAAGCTTATCGGGGAGAGATTTTAAATACTGTGGATGGAGCTATTCCTCAATCTTCTCAACTGCCAGACAGTTTTTCCTGCCGTATTCAAATTTCGGGCAAGGGACTAAAAGACTTAGTTTTCAATTTCCCCTATATTTTTGATGTGAATTTGCCTGATGAATTTACTAAGTTCGTTCCTCAGGAAAATTTATCTGATGTTGACGCTCCTGTTTTTCAACTAGAACAACCCGAATCAAATGCCCCTAACGTATGTGTTATAGATAGTGGGATTCAAGAGAATCATTCTCTTTTGCAAGCAGCTATTGATTCAGGGAATTCAAAGTCTTGGGTTCCCGGAGAAACCGATAAAACTGCTGACTATGTTAGCAACGGTGGACACGGGACAAGAGTAGCTGGTGCAGTCCTTTATCCAATAACGATACCTCGTATTGGAAACGAAAAAGCTGTTTGCTGGATTCAAAATGCCAGAGTTCTTGATGCTAAATGTCAAATACCTACACAGCTATTTGAACCCAACTTACTAGGTGATATTGTGGAATTTTATCACAGTAAAACAAAAACAAGGATTTTCAATCATTCTATTACTAGAAGTGTCCCATGTGGTACCCAATATATGAGTGCTTGGGCGGCAGGAATGGATAATTTGACATGGGAAAAGGATATCCTGTTTATTGTAGCAGCAGGGAATTTACCCTTAAGTGGTGAAATAAGTGGTGAAAGAGAAGATACAAGATTATCTGTGCAAGAGCATCTTGCAGCAAATCGGCTATGTCCAGATTATCTTTTAGAGAATTCTTGTAGAATTGCTGACCCTGCACAAAGTTTTCAAGCTTTAACCGTCGGCTCAATTTCTCTAGCTTCTTATCGTGAACTATCTTCTTCTTCAATATCACAGAAGGATAAACCGTCAGCTTTTTCATGCTCGGGGTTAGGAATTTGGGATACAATTAAACCGGAAGTAGTTGAATATGGTGGGGACTTAGTAAAAGATGAATCTATACCACCTAACATTACTTCACCTAAAGAAGTTTGCCCTGAATTAGTACGATCGACTTTGAATGGTGGGCCAGCAGTTGCTGCGGACACGGTGGGAACGTCATTTGCTACGCCAAAAGTCAGCCATATAGCAGCGTGTCTTGCTGCTGAGTTGCCGGATGAAAGTTGCCTTTTACATCGTGCGCTGATTGTGCAATCAGCCAGATGGCCAGAGTGGACAATGGCAGATAATGTGAATAAACTGCACGTCATTCGTCAAATTGGTTATGGCATTCCAAATCTCGATCGCGCTTTAGGTAATTCTCCCAATCGCATCACTTTGATTACCAGAGGAAATAATCGTATCAAAGCCAGACAGGCTCATGTTTACCAAGTTAAATTGCCAGACAAATTGCGTAGTCAGGGAGAAGAACATGAGATTCTGGTAGAAGTTACTCTATCTTACAAAGCACAACCACGTCGAACTCGTAGAAATCGCAGAAAATATCTTTCAACTTGGCTGGATTGGGATTGTAGCAAAAAGCGAGAAAATCCAGAAAAATTTCTGGCTAGGATTTTGAAAGAGTATGATGCTTCAGAGGATGCTGAAAAGGGAGAGGAAGGTTTTAAATGGACTATTGGCAACAGAGCCAAAAACTATGGAAAAATTGAGGGTGTTTCTAGAAGCGCGGGAACTGTTCAAAAGGATTGGACGGTTGTCAAATCATTTCAACTCAGAGAAGCATTCTGCATTGCAGTAGTTGGACATGAAGGTTGGAATAACGATCCAGATGCTGAAGCACCCTATTCTCTCGTTATTAGCTTTGAAGCAATAGCATCGAATATTCCAATTTACACTCCATTTGTTGAGGCTCAAGTCGAAATAGAATTAGAGCCACAGGTGGAAATTAACTCAATATGATGTAGCTAAAGTAGCTAAATGCGATCGCACATATTTTTGTTATATTTAACCAGTATTTGCCCTGACAATTCCGGATAGGGTAAAATTGACTACAGTCTAAATATTTTCAGCCGCGCGAGACAACTCAACCCTCAACACCTCAGTCTCTCAACAACCACAGCAGCAGCCATGAAACTTTACCACGCTCCCATTTCCCCCAACTCCCGCCGCGTGTGGATCGCCCTCTTAGAAAAAAACCTCGACTTTGAATTAGTAGAAATCCACTTGGACGGCGATCACTTGCAGCCCGACTTTATGGCAATGAATCCTTTTCACCGCATCCCTGTGTTGGTCGATGATGACTTCACTGTGGTCGAGTCTCTAGCAATTCTTGACTATCTAGAAACTAAGTATCCCGAACCGGCAATGCTGCCGAAAGAGCCGAAAGATTTGGCAGTTGTGAAGATGGTAGAATTGGTCACGGTTAACGAACTTCTGCCGGGACTTGACCCCCTCAGCAGTGAAATAATGGGATGGGGAATTCCTGAACCACAGGAAATCGCAAAGGCTAAGGAAAAAGTCGATACTGTGTTGAAATTCTTTGAAGGTTTGTTGGACGATCGCCCTTTTTTCGCTAGCAACAATGTGACGTTTGGCGAGTGCGTTGCCGGCACCGTCATACCTTTGCTGCCCTGGGTTGGTGTGTCCCTAGACGGCTATCCTAAAATTCAAGCTTGGTGCGATCGCCTGCTTGCGCGCCCCTCCTGGCAGCAAACTCAATCCACCGAAGCAGATTTGGTGACTTTCGTAGCTCGGAGACAAAAATTTCTCGCACAAACTCAAGTCTCATGAACAAATCACTTGTGAAGCGATCGCTCTTTTTCCTAGCTATTTTCGCCTGCATCCAAATTCCCATCGCAGCAATGGGGCAACCCGCTGCCCGATCGAACTACGAAGCAATTAACGCTAAACAGTTCCTTGCCGATCGCAAAATTACCGTCTCCAACCCCAAAGATATCGCAGCAAAACTCTTTAGCAGTGACCGAGAATCTGAAGGTCGAAAAAGCGATCAAATTTCGGTTGAATATCCCACGCGAGAAACAGCCGTAATTGTCCAAACCGTCGTCGGTTTAGCTGACGATTCTGTTGCTGGAATGCGGCACCGCATCGAATTCAGACTCAGGCAAAATAAGTGGGAAATTGTCTGGATTGGCCGACAATCCAAGTGTCAACCAAATCGGGGACACCAAGATTGGGCAAGCGGCCTCTGTAGGTAGAAAGGTCGATCGGCCTTTTCCTTAAATTCGTTCATTCCGCGTGCGTTGCGAGGAACCAAGCTAGGACTTGATGCAACCGACGAAAAACATAGGCCTAGAAAGATTCGCTACCGCTGCTTCCCGACAGAAATAAGCTATTCATGCGTAAGTCCAAGAAGCAGTCTGGGCTGGGCTTGGTTCGCTTGCAGCGCAACAATCTTAAAACTATTTTCGGTGTCGATCGCTCTTTTAGTCAAAAAGAGCGATCGAACTCAGAAGTTTACTTGCACATGATTAAATTTCCCGCCGAGATGAATCCGGGAACAGGGGCTGAAATTTCAACCCAATTGCGATTTTCTCCATTCTTATCTTTGACTAACTGGAAATTCGGTACAAGCGTTACTTGACCGTTAGCCGGTACGCCACCTTTAACCGCAGCAGTCTTTGAAGGCTCCGTGCGGATAGCTAGACCCCTTGGCGCTACGCGAGGTTCTACTTGGCGACACAGACTTACCGGGCCCGGTGCTGGTGCTGGTGCTGGTGCCGGTGCCGGTGCTGGTGCTGGTGCCGGTGCTGGTGCTGGTGCCGGTGCTGGTGCTGGTGCCGGTGCCGGTGCTGGTGCTGGTGCTGGTGCTGGTGTCGGTGCTGGTGCTGGTGTCGGTGCTGGTGTCGGTGCTGGTGCCGGTGCAGGACTTGGACTTGGACGCGGTGTCGGCGCTGGTGCTGGTGCTGGTGTCGCTGCTGGTGCCGGTGTCGGACTTGGGGAAGGAGTTTGACTAATTGTGCTTGCTGTCGTGCAGGAACCTAAATTAGCCTCGTTGTTGGGGTATCCGGTAGCTACATACCCCTTTACGGGAGCGGTAATTTGAATCCAGAGGCGGCCGTCGGAGGCTTTAACAGAAGTAGCGCCTTGGGACAGCATTACCTGAGTGTTAATTGCTACACCGCCAACTCTAGGGGATTTGGGGTCTGGGTTCTGGCGAACGGTCAAACCTTCTTTGGGAGTGACTTTGCGGCAAATGTTGCCAGCTTGGGCTATTTGAAAGGTAGCGCTATCTTCAAATGAACTATTTTCAGCATCCTGACTGGCAGTGGATGTTGACGGGGCGGCAACACCGATCGCATTCGCTTGCAAACTTCCGGCTGCGATCGCGATCGCGCCCAGCAAAGCAGCGGGTTTGTTCCAGTAACTCAAGTTTTTCATTCCGTTCAACTCCTCATCTCATCAAAACTATTATCTTTATTGCAGGTCAATATAGCAAAAAAATCGATTTGTCTTCCAGGAAAAAGCTCTAGGTAACATTTTTTATGGCTGTAAGTCAACTTTTATCTATATAATTTAATTTTTGCTGAGAGTTAAGCCAAGACAAATTAAGCTGCTACACCTATAAATTGCTCTTATGGCAGAGCGGGGGAGGGGGAGAAGACGAGAGGGCGAGAGCGGGGAGAGTGGGGGAGTGGGATAGTGGAGGAGTCAACAGTTAACTGTTAACTGTTTAAATCCGCGGCCGTTTACTAGGAATGCAAGTCATTTGTTGTCCGTCAATATCTTGTCAGGTGTTCCTTAAACCATTTAGCTGCCAGTTGTTCCAGTTGAGTAATATTTTGCTGCATTTGAGGTGAACTCTTGGCAGCTTCGAGAGCGAGATGGTGCTTGAAATGGTCCAAGATTCTGAGTGGCAGACGATTGGTGCGATCGACCCCATAGTCGTAGTGGGGTGCCGCAACCCGCATACTGTTCTTCGCTCTCGCTCGCATAACTCAACTGTCGATCGCACCTTACTTAATATTGCGGCAAACAGCGCAAATCGCTAGCATTGACCCGATGGCTAGCGTCAATTTTATAAAATCTTCCAAAACAGAAACCCATCGGCTTGAGACCTGGTTGTGTTTTTGTGGCTAAAGCAGCCGCGCGATTAGCCAATGACAGTTGCTGTAGCTGTTTCCAAACAGTTTTGTTCCTGTGGAGACATTTCCATTAAGGATTATAGTCGTCGCAACGCCGGCTTGTAGTTCCTCTAATTCAGGTGCCCTTGGTTCTGGCTCTTAAGTAAGGAACTTGGATGGTTTCTTTGTATTTACTCGCTGACGCTTTACTGTGCCTGCTGCGGTTCGAGCGCCTGTCAGTTTAATAAAGATACAAGGGGTCAGTTTAGCCAACAAAATAGACAACCAGCACAAAACCTCCGAACAAAATCAGCCCGCTCTAATTACAAACCAAATATTTGCACAGATTATGATTTAATGATATTGATATAGCAACCGCGAGCGAAGGTTAGGATGTTTTTAATTTCTGAAACTAATGCAGTACATTCCTTCTGAATGGGAGCATTTAATCCTAGTATTTTTTTTTGAGTGCGCTCGGGATGCTCTCACACAAGGAGAGTCAAAGTGAAACTGAGATGCTCCCTTCTTCCTTCTCTCCTCGATAGCTCAAGCTTTCTTCCTTCTGCTATATAATCACCAAAGCGTTAAATATTTTTGCAGTGACAAAAACTACTAACAAAAAAGACGGCAAATCCTCTAACTATCCCTTTGACGGTCTATCTTTAGACGATCGCAATCCTGACTTCATTCAGCTTTGGTTGCCAGTCTGGGAATGGCTGTACCGCTACTATTTTCGCGTACAAAGCGACGGCTGGCACCACGTACCCGCGAGCGGAAAGATGCTCGTTGTTGGTTCTCACAACGGGGGACTCGCCGCTCCCGATATGTTTATGTTCCTATACGAATGGTTCAGCAGGTACGGCACCGAACGCTTGGCCTACGGATTGATGCACCCGACGGTTTGGCAAGTTTCTCCTGATGTTGCTAGCATGGCGGTTCAGTGTGGTGCCCTCAAGGCGCATCCGAAAATGGCGATCGCAGCTTTGCGTAAAAATGCCCCAGTTCTCGTCTATCCGGGCGGCGCCCAAGATGTTTTTCGGCCCCACCACTTGCGCGATCGAATCTACTTTGCGGGACGCAAGGGATTTATCAAATTAGCATTGCGAGAAGAAGTGCCAATTGTACCAATTATATCGCACGGTGCCCACGATACTTTGATAGTTTTGGCAGATTTGTACGAACAAGCAAAGCAATTGCATGAATTGGGTATGCCGTGGTTATTTGGCATTGATCCAGTGGTATTTCCCGTGTATTTGGGATTGCCTTGGGGATTGAGTATTGGGCCTTTGCCAAACCTGCCTTTACCCGTGCAAATTCGGACTCGCGTATGCGAACCGATTGTATTTGAGAGGTACGGTTCGGAGGCGGCGCGCGATCGCGATTATGTCGATGCTTGTTTCGATCGAGTTACCGCTCAAATGCAAGGGGAATTAGATTGTTTGGCTGGCAATTGAGAATTGCACAAGTCTATATTAGTCTAGGATGCAGAAACCGATTTTTTTTACGACAAGATAGCGTGAAGCGCGAGGGATATGGGTAAAAAACCCGGTTTCTTGAGTCCTGTGAGTAAGTCCTGACTACAAACAATTTTTGCAATAAATCTAATAATTTATTTCACAAACCGACAATTGGGTAAAAAATCGGATTTTACCCATCTTATGACGTGAAATACCCGAAAACCGCAGTCGAAAAAGTCACGCTTTTTATCATCCAGGTTCGAGCGGACATAATATCAGGTTAAATAAAGGCAGATGAATAGGATTTCATCTGCCTTTATCTTCCTTCATCGGCGGTGAAAAAATAGAATTGGCAAAAATAACCTGATTCTGTATAAACTCTTTATTTTAATTCTGCCTTCTGACTTCCGGTGACTAATTGCCCGATCGCCTTAAGCGCAATACTGGGAGAAAAAAGTACAGCCGGCGACTCAATCATGTGCAGAACTTCCAAAAATGCTTGACAAACTTTAGCATCTCCGACCAGCACTTTTAACACCAGATCCATGTAATCAATTGTCAGCCGCGTAGCAAGGTTTAGTTTTGCACCTGTACTTCCGCGATAGCGGGAATCCTGACTGATGGCAAACGTCCAAGGAATAGTGTGTAATTTTGCTAGTTTTTGTTGAAATTGTCGCGCAAAGCCTGTTAAATCGCCTTCTGGATACCGCTCTCTTTGCTTTTGCAAACATTTATCTAGCATCTGAGCATCTAGTGCAGCAACGGTCATTCCCTGGCCGTAAACCGGGTTGAAAGCGCAAACTGCATGACCGATAATTATTAAGTTTTCAGGGTAACGAGCGAGGCGTTCGTAGTGGCGCAAACTGTTTTCTGTACCTCGATAACTATAAACAGGTGTTATTGCTTCTGCGTCTTTAATTGCATCATAAATTGTCGGGGTTGGCAAAGTGCGGGCAAATTCTAGAAAACCTGCTTCGTTGGCGGGGGGATAATCGCGATCGCCCCCGCCGAGAGTCACCAGCCAGCGATTACCTTCGATCGGAAAAATTCCACCGCCACGGGTGCGAAATGGTGGTGCTGTTGACACAAATACTGGCGCTGTTTCTGACAATTTACCGCTGCATTTATAGATGCGGGTTGCATAGCCGACAAAAGCATTGATAACGGTTTCTTGCGGAGGTTCATAGCCCAAACTTTTCAACCATTGAGGTGTTTTGGAAACTTTGCCGCCAGCATCGACTACTAAATCTGCATACAAATTCTCTGCATGGATGTTAGCCGGGTTGTGGCGATCGCGAAAACGCACCGACACGCCAGTAACTTCCGCGCGCGAGGCATTCGCCAGGAGTCCCGTTACTGTGCCTCCTTGGAGGAAATGCACGTTCGTATTTTCAGCCAAGCGGCGGCGAATTTGCCAATCAACTAAATCCCTACTGAACATAATTAAATCATTTAGATCCGGGCTAAATTGTGGGGCCCAACCCGCCGGACTAAACCACCCGATCGACCTCGGATCTAAACTAGGAGCACCAGCAGCTACCAGTTCGTTTTCCAAGCCGGGAAAAAACTCTTCTAGGATGATTTTCCCCCGATTTAAAAGGATGTGAAGGTGACAGGATTGAGGAATCCCGGGGCGAGGTGCGGGTTTTTCTGGGAAAAAATCTCGTTCAACAATACTTACTCTGTCGAAGTGTTTTGCTAATACTCTAGAAGCCAGCAGTCCTGCTAAACTGCCACCAATAATAATTGCATGACTTTCTCGCTGCACTATCGAATTCCTTGAAAACTAATTTGCTATGGCATTGGTAGATGAATTGTGAACAATTTGTCTGGGCTTCTGTGCTCACTCTTAATCTCGTTCTACCAAACATTCTTCTCTGCGATTATTTTAATCAGACTTACCATTATTACCATGTATCTCGGGTGCGCCGCAGCGCATTTTACTCATAACTAAGAACTAACAATTTAACAACTGCCAACTTACATAGCACAAATATCCCTAAAGTGATAGCCGGCCGCAGACATATTTCTACACTTCCAACTGTAGGGGGATGCTTTAGCTCGTCAATAAGGCGATGCTTGCCATTGGGGGCATGAGTCTAAAACTATACATTGGTTAACTCGCGCCAACGATCGCGCGCACCCACCCCTTAACGAGGAATATACTATGTATCAAAATTTGCCAATAAATCCACAACTGTATAACATCGGGTTCTGGCTGGCCCAAGTGCCAGTAGAGCAGACTACTACAAACACAGCAGAAGACGCAGCACTCCTCTATTCCGGGCCGCAATTTTTTATCGCCTTGATAGCTGGAGTCGTGCTCGCCTGCGCTTTCCAACTCTTGCTAACAAATTTATCAGTAGCCGCGGGCCTTTCCTACATGGGACAATCCCACGACGACGGCCAACACTCGGATAGCGGCAGCCCCCCAGTCCGCCACATCGGCCGAAAGGTAGGCACTTGGACGCTAGTCACCGTCACCATCGCCCTATTCTTTGCTTGCTTGCTAGCAGTTAAGCTGAGCTTGATTAGCAGTCCCGGTTTAGGTGCGATCGTCGGTTTAGTCGTCTGGGCAGCCTATTTCTCAATGCTCGTCTGGGTGAGCTCCACTACCGTCGGTTCCCTGATCGGTTCCGTCGTCAACACCGCGACATCAGGCTTTCAAGCCATTGTCGGCACCGCAGCCTCGGCTATCGGCGCAAAAGCAGCTAGCAACCAAGTCGTCGCCACAGCCAAAGCAGCAGCAGCAGCAGTGGGCCACGAACTGGGTAGCGCGATCGACCCCACAAGCTTGCGCGAAAACGTCGAAGACTACATCCAAAGCCTCAAACCGCCGGAATTAGACATCAAAGGGATGCGGAGCGAATTTGAAAAATTGCTCAACGATCCCCAACTCAAAGCAATTGCTGGCGAAAATTTGCCGAATCTCGATCGGCAAACTCTCGTAGATTTAGTAAGTTCGCGATCGGACTTATCAAAACGCGACGTAAACCGCATTGTAGACCAACTCCAAGATGCTTGGAAACAAGTAGGAAAACAAGGGCAGCCATCAGACGGTATCGCCCAATTAGTAGACTATCTCAAATCTGCCAAATCGGGAGATTTGGTCTCAGATAAATTGGCAAGTAGGGTAGAAAAAGTCCTCGGCAATCTGGGCGGTCAAAATTCCGGACAAAGCCCGACCATGATGTCCCAAGCAACGACAATGGCAGTCAATGCTTTAATGGGAATAGTATTGGGTCGCACGGATATTTCAGACTTGGATGTTGAAAAAGTAGTCGGTCAGCTCAAAGCAGCTAAAGACAAAGTTACTCAGCAAACTGATAAAATTACCGCTCAAGTCAAAGGCGAACCCGAAACTTACAGCCCAATTCGCGCCGACGTAGAAAACTACTTGCTCAATACTTATTCGTGGCAGATGAACCCCCAAGCCATCGAGCGCGAATTTCGTGACGTACTCTACGATCCTACGGCCGATCCAGGAACTGTGCGCCGCGAATTAGAAAAACTAAAACAGGCGAATTTTGCGGAAATTCTGGCCAGCCGAGGGGTTTTTACCCAAGACAAAATAAAAGAAATTTCCCAGGAATTAGAAGCAATTAGACAGCGAGTTTTACAAACCGCGATCTTTGCCGAGGAGCAAGAAAAAGCTCGCGATTTGCAGTGGCGGGTCGAAACTTATTTGAAGCTGACGCCGAAAGAGGAACTCACAGCATCAGGTATCGGGAGCGCTTTCAAAAAAATCTTAGAGGATTCCGACGCTACTTACGAACAGTTGCGCGATCGGCTTTCTCCTTACACCCGCGACAGTTTCGTGCAAATTCTCAGAGGCCGCGAAAACTTCGGATTTCAGGAAGTAGAACAGATTGTTCAAGAGTTGGAAAGGACGCGAGATGTAGTTTTAGCAGATGCTAAAGGTCTGCAAGAAGCAGCGCAAGTCCGACTAGACAACCAGTGGCAAAGAGTGCAAGAATACTTGAAGTCTACGGGCAAAGAAGAACTCAATCCCGAAGGCATCAAGCGCGATTTGAAAACGCTGCTGGACAACCCGGAAGCGGGAATGTGGGCGCTGAGAGCTAGAGCTTCTAGGTTCGATCGCGAAACTTTGGTAAAATTGCTATCTCAGCGGAAAGACCTCAGCGAAGACCAAGTAAATCAGCTTCTCGACAGCGCCGAAGAAACTTGGCACAGCGCGCTGCACGCGCCGCAAAAGTTAGCCGAAAAAGCTAAGGATCAGTACGACAATACCACCACCGCCCTTGCAGATTACCTGCGCAATACTGGCAAATCAGAACTCAATCCTGAAGGGATTAAGCGGGATTTGACAAAACTGCTGGAAAATCCCAAAGAAGGAGCTTTAGCGCTGCGCGGTCGCCTGTCTCAAGTCGATCGCGATACTTTGGTAAAACTGCTTTCTCAGAGACAAGATTTGAGCGAGGAACAAGTCAATCAAGTTATCGACCAAGTGCAGGAAACTCTCGGCTCGATTGTGAAAGCGCCGCGCCGTTTGGCAAAGCGGATGCAAAGCCAAGTGCAGGATTTTCAGAGTGTTTTAGAAGATTATTTGCGCAATACGGGCAAGGATGAATTAAATCCCGAAGCCATCAAGCGCGACTTGCAACTGCTGCTGCACGACCCGAAAGTCGGCGCTTACAGTTTGGGCGAGCGCTTGTCACACATCGATCGAGCTACAGTTGTTTCTCTGCTGTCTCAGCGGCCGGATATTTCTGAAGCAGAAGCCAATCGCATTGTCGATGGAATTTTGTCGGTACGCGACGAGTTCCAACTCCAAATTCAGAAAATACAGGAGGGTATTCAGTCGATTATTGACGGGATTCTCGGAAAAATTCGGGATTACCTCAATTCGCTCGATCGCCCTGAACTCAACTACGAAGGCATTACGCGGGACGTGCGGAAGTTATTTGACGATCCGCAAGCCGGATTTGACGCTTTGCGCGATCGGCTGGGTCATTTCAACCGCGATACTTTAGTAGCACTAATTAGTTCCCGCGAGGACATTTCCGAAGCAGATGCCAACCGCTTGATCGACCAAATTGAAAGAAGCCGCAACAGCGTCTTGCAAAGAGCAGAACGCTTGCAGCAAGAGGCGCAGCTTCGCCTCGAAAGCATCAAAGTGCAAGCCGAAAAACAAGCCGAAGAAACCCGGAAAGCAGCAGAAGTTGCCTCTTGGTGGCTGTTTTTCACCGCTCTTTCCTCGGCAGCAGCAGCAGCAGGCGCCGGTGCTTTAGCCGTCATCCGATAAAAAAAACTCAAGTTGCGATCGGATTGCAGATAGTGCCTGATGTGAGTTTCTACTGATATCAGGCACTAATGTTAGTAAAGGATTTTATCGGGGAGTGGGAACAACGGGTTTATTTAAGTTATTGGTAGTGTATAATGTTATTGATAAACCTGCTTCTACCTGTTTTTTGAGGATGGTGCAAACTGTGAATTGATACATCTTAATTAGCAGTTTTGATTCATTTAAAATTTAAAAATGAAAAGCATAATTTTTGGATTTTCGGATTTTTTATTTTTTTTCGGATGTAAACGAAAAGTCTGCGGATATTAATTACCTCTGCTAGAGCAATTTTTTGTCAGTTATGAACTGGGTTTAGGCTTCGACGCTAAATTGGCTTTTCGACCCATTCCACAACTCCTGCAAGGATTGCTAGAGAACGACAAAAATTAAAAAAGCTCCTGGAATCAGAACCTTTTTGCGGGCCAAACTAGACGCGTCAGTCCGCTCTCTCCTCAATATTTTTTAGGTATAGTAATAGTTAGGGTTTTCAACCCAGCACGCCTGTTCTCCCAACCGCCCGCTGCCCTGGCTACGTCAGTATCAAACGCGAACTGTTTTGAGTTCGATCGCTCGTTTCTTTTGAAAATGCCGATCGTCAGGTCATAACTTGTAGGTCATCAGATCGTAACTGGTAGCTCCTAGGTTGTGCATAATAGGGAACTAAAGCTGTGAAAATACTACACTGACTGTGGGGGGCAACATACCGGATACCTTGGAAATACCAAGGGCTTTGCCAAGTCAGCCCACAACAGTCAAAACACGCAGGCCCTGCGATCGCCAATGCTAAACAACCTACGTCTCAAACCTCTCCTGGCTAGTTGCCTAGTAGCACCGTGAGGAGGGCGACGCCATGCAACTCCGAAAAAAGACACTATTAATCATCGGTGCAGCACTGATCAGTCTGATTGTGGTTCTCTATGCCACTGCATCAAGCATTTTGCTGCACGATTTTAACAACCTGGAGGCACAGTACGTCCGCCAGGATGTCGCACGGGCTTTGGACGCATTAGATGACGACTTGTCGAATTTAAACACCAGCGCCCAAGATTACGCCGATTGGGACGATACTTACTCTTTCGTCGATACACATAACGAGGATTTTGTCAAGTCAAATTTCGTCGATTCGACATTTGTTTACTTGAGACTAAACTTGTTGGTGCTGCTGGACTCCAACGGTCAGACGATCTTCAGCAAAGGTTTCGACCTGAAATCCAAAACCCAAATCCCGATTCCCGAAAGCTTAAAACAGCACTTGACGGACGCGGTGCTAGACTCCTCGACAGGTTCTGGCGGCCCCGCCAAAACAGGCGTCCTCACCCTCCCAGAAGCCACGCTGCTGATTGCTTCAAAGCCGATCTTCAACAGCAACGCCCAAGGGCCACCGCGCGGGACGCTGATCCTGGGACGCTACCTCGACAGCAGCGAAATCGGTTTACTTTCAGAACTGACTCACTTGTCAGTGGATTTTAGATTGCCGAGTTTAGATTTTAAAGTGGGAGCCACGAACTACTCCGGGCAGGGCGCCAAGGTGATGGCTCGATCTAGGCAAGAGTTGGAAAATCTCAAACTAAAAATTTCCCACCTCAGATCGGTAGAAATTTTAGTCGAGCCGCTCAGCGACCGCTTAGTCGCAGGATACGCCCTGATTCGCGATATCCACGGCAACCTAGCGCTGCTGCTGCGAGTAGAGACAGAGCGAATCATCTACCGTCAAGGTCAGGCTACCTTAGAGCTGTTTACCTTCTCAATACTGGCAGTAGGTTTAATATTTAGCGCGATCGCCCTGCTGTTGCTAGAAAAATTAGTCTTGGCGAGATTGGCTTCCTTGAGCACCAGCGTCAGCAACATCGCAGCCAACGGCGACCCAGACTTGCGCGTTCAAATGGCCGGAGGAGATGAACTCGCCAGCTTAGCCGACACCATCAACCGAATGCTAGAAGCATTGACCAATTCTCAAGTCGAACGCTTAGAAATCGAAGGCCGCTATCGGTTGATGGCAGAAAACTCAACCGATATGATCACCAGACACGACCCCAAAGGCGTGTTTGTTTACGTCTCGCCCGCCAGCCGCGCTTTGCTGGGATACGAACCTTCGGAACTCATCGGCCGTGTCCCCAACGATTTTTTCCACCCCGACGATTTAGAAATCATCGCCAAAGCTCACTGGAAAGTCCTGGCGCTCCCTGTTACTTACACCGTCAGCTACCGCATCCGCCGCAAAGACGGCAAATACATTTGGTTTGAAACTACCGGCCGCACGATCAGCGATCCCCAAACCGGCGAAGTGCAAGAAATTATCGGCATTTCCCGCGACATCAGCGTGCGCAAGCAAACAGAACAAGAACT
The DNA here is from genome assembly GCF_036704615.1 of Microcoleus sp. K4-B3. Taxonomy (NCBI): domain Bacteria; kingdom Bacillati; phylum Cyanobacteriota; class Cyanophyceae; order Oscillatoriales; family Microcoleaceae; genus Microcoleus; species Microcoleus sp. K4-B3. The sequence goes on along the minus strand of NZ_JAUBSF010000058.1, from coordinate 12,404 downwards.
GCGAGAAAGCGAAGCTGCAATTAAAGCTTTGTACCAAGTGACTTCGGCTCCCCGTACAGACCCGCTCAACCACCTCTCTACCTTTGATTTGCGCCTCCAAGAACTGCTGGCAATGGGATGCCGGCAGTTAGGTATGTCCGTGGGAATTTTGTCCTCCATTCAAGGCGACAACTATCAAATAATGGCTGTTGAGTGTCCGGACGGGTCGATCGTCAAAGAACAAATCTATGATTTGGAAAAAACTTTCTGCGTGGCTACGGCAATGGCAAAAGAACCGATTTACTTTGAGTCGGTGAGATTTTCGGGTTTGTCCTTCAACACGGACGAGCCAGCCTTCAAAATCGAAGCTTACATGGGCATTCCCGTCACGGTGGCAGGTGAAGTTTACGGCACTCTGTGCTTCTTTTCTCCGACTCCTGTGACTGAACCGTTCCGAGTTGTAGACAGAGAGTTGATGAAACTGATGGCCCAGTGGGTGGGAAGCGAACTCGAACGCCAGCAAACAGACGTAGATTTGGCAAAAGCTCGCGATCAAGCACTAGCGGCTACTAGAGCCAAAAGCGAATTTTTAGCCACCATGAGCCACGAAATTCGCACTCCGATGAATGGAGTCATCGGCATGACCGGTTTGCTTTTGGATACCCGCTTAACTCGCGAACAGCGCGATTTTGTAGAAACTATCCGCAGCAGCGGCGATGCCTTGCTGACGCTAATCAACGATATTCTAGATTTCTCGAAAATTGAGTCGGGCAAATTGGACTTGGAGGAACATCCGTTTGACATCCGCACTTGCATAGAGGAATCTCTAGACTTGGTAGCTGCCAAGGCGGCACAAAAAAAACTGGAAGTGGGTTACTTGATCGATCGTGCAGTACCAGCAACCGCGATCGGCGACAGCACCCGCTTGAGGCAAATTTTAATCAACTTGCTCAGCAATGCTGTTAAATTTACCGAAGCTGGAGAAGTGGTGGTTTCGGTGACTGCAAAAAAGATTTCAGTGCCGGCAGCCAACGCTAAAGAACCGCCAGCAATTAATGGCGAACCGCTAACAATTAACCAAGCATACGAAATACAATTTGCGGTCAAAGATACAGGTATCGGCATTCCGAGCGATCGCATGGATCGGCTATTTAAATCTTTCAGCCAGGTTGATTCTTCAACGAGCCGCCAGTACGGCGGTACCGGATTGGGTTTGGCAATTAGCAAGCGTTTGGCCGAAATGATGGGCGGCAGGATGTGGGTGGAAAGTATGGGTAGTTTGGCGGGCAATCCTCCCGCAGATTTTAGATCTGCAGTTTTTGATTTGGGATGGGGAGAATCTTGCGAAATTGCCGAAAAATATTGCTATAGCAAATCGGTACTCAGCAATAAGCCGATCGGCCAAAATACCACATCCGTTGGCTCTACTTTTTATTTCAGCACGATCGTTTCTGGCTGCAACAGTTCCTTACCAGTTAACTTGAGCAATTCTCAACCTGAATTAGCTGGCAAGCGAGTGTTAATTGTCGATGACAATGCTACCAACCGCAGAATTTTGACTCTCCAAGCTCAGTCTTGGGGAATGGTGGCTAGGGCTTCAGCTTCGGCTCGTTTGGCTTTAGATTGGCTGGCTGCTAAAGAGGAGTTTGACTTGGCAGTTTTGGATATGCAATTGCCGGAAATGGACGGGTTGACTTTAGCAGCGCAAATTCGCCGGTATCCTGATTGCGAAAAGTTGCCGTTAGTCATGCTAACTTCGATCGGCAGGCAAGAAATTAACACCCCTGCTATTGAGGTAGATTTTGCTGCTTTTTTGAATAAACCGATCAAACAATCTCAGCTTTACAATGTTTTAATCAATATTTTTGGAGAACAGACACCTGAATTTAGAGGCCAGCGCACCAGCGGGCCTTTCTTGCAAAGCATACCCGTGCTCGCCGAGAACTTACCCCTGCGGATTCTGTTGGCTGACGATCATTTGGTGAATCAGAAGGTGGCTTTGCAAATTTTGCAGCGGATGGGGTATCGCGCGGATGTGGCGGGAAACGGTATCGAAGTGCTCGAAGCTTTGCGCCGCCAACCTTACGATGTGGTGCTGATGGACGTGCAAATGCCGGAAATGGACGGACTGGAAACTACCCGCCGCATCCGCGAGCAATTTTCAGGAGATTTAACTTTAGAAAATGACACGGGAGAATCAGAAGTTTCCGCAACTGATGAGCAATCTAATAATCGAAAATCCAGAATCCAAAATCCCAAATTGACTGACGAGGAATCTAACAATCGAAAATCGAAAATCGAAAATCGAAAATCGACTGACGAGGAATCTAACAATCGAAAATCGAAAATCGAAAATCGAAAATCGACGAGGCCTTGGATTGTGGCGATGACGGCAAATGCGATGCAGGGCGATCGCGAAGAGTGTATGGCTGCAGGGATGGACGACTATTTGAGCAAGCCGATCGCAATTGAGCAGTTGGTGCGAGCTTTGATTGGGTGTAAATCTCAATCAAACTCCGCATTCGATCGCCCGCAGCCGATTGTTGGTTTGAACTCACAGGCGGAACATATCGGAGGAACGAGTGAATTAGAAGTGGGATCGAATGTGGCTGTTGCGGGAAATCCACAACTAACAATTCCCAATTCGCCCGCAGTAGTCGATTGGGGTGCATCAAATCTCGATCGGGCTTTGTCAGAGAGCCACGATTCCCTGAGTGCCAAGATTATAGAGGGACTGCGAGAAGTGGAAGCTTTGGACGAGGCGATCGAGATTTACCTCGAAACAGCTCCCGAACTGCTGCGAGGCATCTCTATGGCTCTGGGCAACGCCGATCCGCTGGCTTTGCGGCGATCGGCTCACTCTTTGAAGTCGATTAGCGGTACTCTCGGTGCTTTTCGCTTGTTTGAGCTGTGCGAGGAACTCGAAATCATGGGCCGCATGGGAACAAATGCGAACCAGCCTTTACCCGATCCGGCCTGCGCGCTTTTAGAACAGGTTGAGGCCGAGTATCAAAGAGTCGAAACGGCGTTGAAAATAGAAATGCAGTCTGTTGATTGTTAGCGGTTATATAGTGTCCCATTGATTTCTTATAAATTCAAGTCCGCTCCGGGTAAGGCTGTCAATCTGAAGCAACATTAGACAATCGAAAGTTATCTCACCCGTCCCAAGAAGACGAGGGTTAATATTAACTTACTTTCGAGTTACCAAAACCCAATCGTCCGCTGTTTTGACAACCTCAGCATTCTCCAAACCTAAATGTTTTAAAACTGGTTTTTCTAACAGAAAATAAGGTTGAGGAAGAGATTGCCATTTCTGTTTGAGCGTCGGCGCGTCGGCGACAATAACTTGGCGTTGACTGTAAAAATTCAGCGATGGACGGCCCAAGCGGTGAGAAGTAAACACCTGTTGACCGGCCGGAGTTCCTGTGCGGACAATTTCGGCGATCGGCTTAACCGGATAATCCTCGGCCAGTTCCCAAACCCAGTTATCTGAAGCCACCAATACCAACAGCGCCAGGTAAGTTCCCCAAATTAAAACTAATATAAACTGCCGATCTTTGCGGTGCAGCAACACTGCCGCCATTGTCATTGTCAAAGCTACAAATATCAACATTAACTGCAAATCTCGCTCGCTCGGCACAATGTATTTCCCAATTTGCACTAAGCCACTGAAGTAAATGCAGCCGACAAAACCAACTATAGCCAGCACTGCGAAAATCGCGGGATGAGGCAACAAAGAAATAGCATCAAAATGTTCTTCTGCTTCCTCTTTGACTGGCTCTGGCGGCACCGACAGTTGCTCCCAAACTTCAGCGAGATAGCTGCCCACAGCTAGAGCAAAAGCTGGATAAACTGGCAAAACATACCAAGGCAATTTAGTATTCATCACAGAAATAGCCAGCAGATATACTCCAGTCCAAACCAACACTAATTTTGGCCCGGGAAAACTGCGATTTTCCCAACTCAAACGCAGCCCTTGTAGCCAAAATAACTGCCACGGCCAAGCTAATTTAAAAATTTCTAAAAGATAATACCAGGGCGGGCCTTTCTGACTGCTCACAGGTTCCGAAATGCGCCGGAAAGATTCGTTAACTAAATTAGCGTTGATGAAATATTGACCGTAGTGCAGCCATTGGGCAAAATACCAAGCAGCTACTGGGAAAGTTCCGATCGCCAATCCGCCCCAAAGATACCCAGAAGTGAGGAGTCGCGGGGTATCCCAAACCAAAAAAATACAGCCGATCGCAGCCAATAGCAGCCCCAACATGACGCCCTTAGTCAGGCAAATGAGTCCGAACCCAATCCCCGCTCCCAAAGCGTAGCGCAAGTCGCGGCGCGATCGTAACAAACACCACATCGCCCCCAGCAAGAAACACAAAACCGCCCCATCCAACATCGCCAAACGTCCGTGCCGCACCACCGGTAGCAGCGTCAGATACACGAGGGCCGAAAAAATGGCGATCGACCGTCTGGGAAACAACTCCCTGCCAATGGCGTAAAGCAGGGGCACTGAAGCGGCCGTCAGCATCGCCGGTACTAACCTCGCCGTCAATTCGCTGACACCGCCTGCTGCAAAACACAGCCCGATCAGCCAGTGTACCAGCGGCGGTTTGTTGAAATAAGGCATTGAGTCGATCGTCGGATACAGCCAATTTAAGTTGCCGCGCCAAATTTCGCGGCTTACCTGCGCTGCAATGCCTTCATCCCAATCCCGCAACGCCACTCCGCCCAGATTCAGCCCGAAAATCAGCACCGCAGCCAACAGAAAAGCCAGCATCCACACTTTGTCTGTAAAGCTGTCATTCCAGCGATTTTTCGGTTTGCGGCCTAGGAATGGAAAGATTTCTGACATAAGTTAAGAGAGTTTTGAGCGTCCCAAACTGAAGGTAAACTTAGACAGCAGTTATTTGCGACTAGGAAAATACCATGAATTTGCCTGTAATTATAGATATTATCATTGGCTTAGTCTTTATCTACCTGACTTTAAGCTTGCTAGCTTCGGAAATTCAGGAACTGATTGCTACTGTTTTGCAGTGGCGGGCGGAACATTTAAAGAAATCGATCGAAGTGCTGATTTCTGGCGGCAACGAAGGTGCGAAAGATCCCCTGCAATTTAAGCGAGTCGGACAGTTGGCACATTCGATTTACGCGAATCCGATTATCAAGGATTTGAATCAGGGAGCGAAAGGGCTTTTATCAGAGGGATTCCGCTCTGTTACGCACCGCATGGGGGATTTTTACCACATAGTTACGGGTACTAAAAATGTTTTCGGCAATAAATCCAGCGGGCCTTCTTATATTCCAGCAGAGTGTTTTTCTGCTAGCCTTTTGGATACTTTAAAGGTTTCTAGTTTGATCGGCTCTATCTCTAAAACCCGATTGGAAAGATTTAAAAATTTACAGTTGGCACAAATTCAAATGATTGGAGAAAATTTGAATTTGCCGGATTCTACTAAACCGATTCTTGCTCAAGAATTTGGGTGGCTGACGGCGGAGTTTAATCGAGTTGTTGAAGATTATCAAAACAATTTAGGAAGTTTGAACAACAGCTTAGATCGAATGTCGGAAAAGCTAGGATTTTATATTAAGGATTCTCAGGTTTATCTACCCGAAACCGAGCTGGGAGGGAGAGAATTTCAGAGGCAGATGGCATTTGTGAAGGCTCGTTTTGACAGCCCAATTGAGCGGGTGGCCCTGCTAGGGCAACTGCAACCGAGTTTCAGCAATCTGTTAAATACTGTTAAAAAAAGTCAAGCTACGGTAGCAGAAATTATGGAAATAAAAGAGGAGAGTCCGATTTATCAACAAATTCAAGAAACCTTGGACCGTATGCCAGAATCTTTGAAACGCAGCCTTTATATTTTAGCGCAGCGGGCTGAAAAAGGCGGCGGAGATACTCAAGAGCAGTTGCAGCGGTTTCAGAAAGAAATTGAAATTTGGTTTGACCAATCGATGGAGCGCGCTTCTGGCGTTTACAAGCGGAATGCCAGAGGGGTGGCGATTTTGCTCGGAACTGCGATCGCTGTCGCTGCTAATGCTGATAGCATTAATATTATTAATCGGTTGTCGAAGGATTCGATGTTGCGATCGACTGTTAATTTGTACGCTCAGCAGTTGGTGACAAACAATGCTAAGACTAAATCAAATAATTTAACCAGTCTGACAAAAGTTCAACAGGATGTCGATCGAGCTTTGGATCAGGTAGCTCTGCCTTTTGGATGGAGCGAACAGAACAGCTTAGAACGAGATGCCAAGGGGAATTTATTGTGGCCGGCTTTGATGGCAAAATTGTTTGGTTGGATATTGAGCGGCCTAGCTATTTCTATGGGGGCTGCTTTTTGGTTTGAGGCGCTGAACAAGATTATTAATATTCGCAATGCAGGGAAAAAACCGCCATCTTCCACAGAATCTTGAGCGGTGCAGTGTCGCGGTCGATCGACTAACTGTCATACCCTTTTAGATTTTAGATGAAAGAATGGGGAATGACTGAAGACTATTGAGGTTTGAAGCACGAGCCTACAGTTGGATTCTTTTTTGAAAGTGGTATCACCGATAGGATATAGGCTGGATATGTAATTGCTGGCTTGCCGGAAGTAAGGGAAAACACGCAGAATATAAATTCCGTGCGATCGCGGATGGCAGTGCCGCAGAAATAGGGGAAACTGATAGATAGGTAAAATAAGAATCAGCGAAATAAACAAGCTCGCTGGCAGTTTCGGACGCTCTGACTCCAAGGCTGTATCTACCACTAAACTGCCTTTTGGAGGAGGAAATATGTTCACTTCTTTAAGGGAAAACCCTCCCGCCTCGGAATACCGAAATGCCCCATCCAGAAGCTTTGTATTCAATGCCTCCAGCATCCATGACTGTGGATATTTTGTTTCGGAAATTTTGGCTGGTGAAGAAGTAATTTTACTCAACTCCAACTCGGACGGCATCGAGGAAATTACTTGGACACTTCAAAAATATGCCTCTATCCTTGGACAGATTTACAAAATTCGCCCAACTTCTGGCGGTAGATCGGGCAAACGGCAATTAGGCTCTGTTATCCTCAGTTCAGATTACCTGGAACCATACAAAAACCAATTGTCAAAATCGGAGAGTTCCCTGAGTAAAAAAAGCGGACTTGGTTCGTGTTATGCTGATCGAGATAGCGACACACTCGGCAACGGTATCGGGCGCGATCGACTATTTGGTAATAAGTAGAGTGATGCAATTGAGGGGGATTGGTCTGAATGCAATTGTAATTAGGGGACACAGGCGCGATCGAAATCAACGATTTAATCTGACTCAACCTGCAATCAATCATATGAACTCCCGCTGAATAATTCTAATCACGTTTGTAGTGACGGTGGCAGTCCTCAAACTGTCAGCGCCAGCGCACAAACAACTGGGAGCATCTCACTTTTGCAACCAAGCTAGAAATTGGAGTTTTGAGGCAGGAGGCAGGAGGCAGGAGGCAGAAGGAAAGAGGAAGAAGGAAAGAGAAAGAAGGAAGGAGCCACAAGAAGTATTTTTACAAATATGAGATGCTCCCCAAACAACTTGATTGCCAGCGATTAACTGGCACCTAATATCAGACAGTTTAGACTGTTGTAAAAAATGCGACAAAACCAACTTCTAATCAGTATTTTGGTGTATCAAAAATCTAGCAGCTTCCAAGCATATAGAGTTATTCAAACTGTACATAATTAAGTTTTTTTTTGCAGGAAATACAGCTATGGACACCTTACTACCCTGTGCCTATACCTAAAATTTTGCCCTTAAATTAAAAATAATAAATATAATTTCAAGGGATTATTCAAGGAGAAATTACCTACACAATTTCGTAATGCCTGAAATAATGGCTACCGTTAGCCAAATCAGGCTGAAAAGCTCGGAATGGTAGAAGGCGAATTTATTTAAATTTTTCCGATAAGTTTGAGTATCTCTTCCCCAGCGGTAGCGACCAAAAATCCCAGTCAGTATCAGCGCCAACTGGTAAATTAGGATAAAAATAAATTTAATAAATTAAATTTAAATATTGCATTTTATCCAAATTTGGTGTTAAGATATAATTAAATAAGCATGATGAGATTGCTCCGGGGTGTATCTACTAATAATGCCCTTAATGGAGTCTCAAATATGAGTTCTACGTTCGCTCAAGTTAACTCACAATCTTCTTTTGAAAAACTGCCACCGCGCTCCTTAGTCTTCATTGACTCCGGCGTGGAAGATTACGAGTCAATTGCAGCGGGAGTGCTGCCGGGACAGCAGGTAGTAATACTCGATAGCACCAAAAACGGCATCGAACAAATCAGCTCTGAAATTCAAAAATACGCCTCTACTAACGGGGCTATTGAATCGGTTCACATTATTTCTCACGGCAATTCTGGCAGCCTACAACTTGGCAATACTGCTCTGGCTTCAGATAACATAGAGCAATACAAAAGCCAGTTGGAAAAGTGGCAAACTGCACTAGCCCCAGAAGCAGACATCATGCTGTACGGGTGCGATGTAGCGGCCGGTTCAGGTGCTAATTTCGTCGATCGCTTCAGTCAATTAACCGGGGCTGACGTTGCCGCTTCCACCAACATAACCGGCAGCGACGGCGACTGGAATTTAGAATTTGCTAAGGGCCAAATTGAATCTCCCTTAGCCTTGGGGCCCGAGGCGATGGCAAGTTACCAAGGTGATTTAGCTACTATCGTGGTAGCCAACAATAGCGATAGCGGGCCCGGTTCATTAAGGGCTGCGATCGCCACCGCTGTTGCAGGCGATACAATTACCTTTGCTCCAGGTTTAGCCAGCCAAACCATTACCCTCACCAGCGGTCAACTCGATATTCCCGTTGGCAAAAACATCACCATTGACGGCGCCGCCGCAGCGGGTTTAACTATCAGTGGCAACAACGCATCCCGCGCCTTTTTTGTCAATGCCAACGTTGCGACTGCTACCAATTTTGCAGTCAAAAACCTCATTATTACTAACGGAAAAACGGCTGATAACGGGGGTGCGATCGGTACAACTGACGAAGTAACGATGACCGTAGAAAACCTTCAGTTTACCAACAACGTTGCTGATAAAGGTGGCGGTGCAATCTTCAGCGGCTGGAACAACACCCTGACCGTTACCGACAGTAAATTCACCGGAAATAAAGCCACTGCAACCAACGATGAACGTGGCGCTGGCGGTATTGCTTTTGCAAGTAATAAAAACCTCACCGTTGTTAATAGCGACTTCACCAACAACTTAGGAATTAACGGCGGCGCAATTAATAGCCTCAACGGCAAGTTAACAGTTGAAAACTCGCGATTCATCGGCAACGACACCACCGCAGGCCAGTTCGCCCCAAACGATCCCAACGGCAATTCTTTTTTAAGGGGTTTCGGCGGCGCAATTTACACAGACAGAGCCAGTTCTACTGACGAGCCTTCCGGCACAATTAAAATTACCAAAAGCGTATTTCAAGACAACAAAGGACGAGGCGAAGGCGGAGCAGCTTATCTGTTCACTGGTAGCCAGGACAATGTAATTTTGGAAAACACCACCTTCCAAAATAACGAAGTTATGGCGCTCACAGGCAGCCCCAATGGTGGAAATCCTGGAAATGGTGGTGCGGTAACGATTTTGAGCGACAGCACCAACAAGGGATTGACCATTGCCAACACCACCTTTGCTGGCAACAAAGCCAATAATCAAGGTGGCGGCCTGTGGATGCGAAATGCCCCCACTACGATTACTAACAGTACGTTTTCTGGCAACTCCACGGCGTTTGCTGCTGGTGATTACAACAAACTCGGCGGTGCAATGACTCTTGGTGCACCCACAACCATTCTCAACACGACGATCGCCGATAATTCTGCCGGCTGGGTTGGTGGAGGTATCTTCGCGGATGCCAATAATGTCACCCTCAAAAACACGATTCTTTCCAACAATACAGCGGCTAACGGAGGAAACCCTTGGGGCATTCAGCAACACGTCACCGCCCAATATAGCGATCGAGGAGGGAATTTTCAGTGGCCGGTGATTAACACCGATACCAAGGTGACGACAAGTGTGACGATCGCAGACCCTTTACTCGGCCCTTTGCAAAACATCAACGGCGCTTTAGTCAGACCCCTGCTGACAGGAAGTCCGGCAATTGATAAAGGGATTGCTACGGGCGCACCCGCTACGGATCAGCGCGGCGTGACTCGCCCTCAAGATGGCGACACCATTCCAGGTGCGATCGTGGACAGCGGATCTTTTGAATTGGGAGGTAGTGTCGTCCCGGTGCCAACTCCGACGCCCGCGCCGGCACCTACTCCGACACCGACTCCGGCGCCTACTCCGACGCCCGCGCCGACACCAACTCCGACACCGACTCCGGCGCCTACTCCGACGCCCGCGCCCACTCCTACTCCGACACCGACTCCGGCGCCTACTCCGACGCCCGCGCCCACTCCTACTCCGACACCACCGGCGCCAACTCCAACGCCCGCGCCCACTCCTACTCCGGCCTCGGATGCTTGCCTGCTGGATGACCTCAACGCCCCGCAACTCGACGTTGCTGCCATCACCGCGAACCCCGTCCAACAAACTCTCAACGGCGGTGAAGGTTCCGATTTCATCATGGGCGGTGGCATCAACGAGTCAATTAACGGACTTGCCGGCAACGACACTCTTTACGGCATGGGCGGCAATGACAACATTGACGGCGGTGCCGATAACGACTCACTCTTCGGGAATGAAGGCAGCGATTTCATCTCTGGTGGCGCTGGCAACGATACCATCTACGGCGGCAAAGATAATGACACTGTGGTTGGCGCTGATGGCAGCGATTTGGTCAGGGGAGATCTCGGCAATGATACAGTGGCCGGCGGCCTTGGCAGCGACACCATTTTTGGCGGCAAAGATGACGATATCTTGCTGGGCGAAGATGGCGACGACTACATTTTAGGCAACTTAGGAAATGACACCATTAATTCTGGAAACGGCAACGATATTGCCTTTGGCAATGAAGGTGCAGACCTAATTTTCGGTCAACTGGGAAATGACACGCTTTACGGCGGCAAAGAAAACGACAGTCTCGATGGCGGTGAGGGCAACGACTTGCTGTTAGGCGGCAATGAAAACGATGTGCTCTGCGGCGACATCGGTAACGATACTATGTACGGTGGCAAAGGCAATGATATTTTCAGCGGCGGTGCTGGTAGCGATTTCCTTTCCGGCGATGTTGGAGATGATACTTTGACTGGCGGTTCGGGAAATGATGTATTTTTCCTAAATCAAAGTTTGGGTAGCGACATCATTACCGATTTCCACAAGGGTGAGGATTTAATTGGGTTGAATCCTGGTTTGAGTTTCAATCAACTCAGCATCACTTCTAGCAATAATCAGACTTTGATTAGCGTTACGGACACCAATCAATTGTTAGCTAAGCTTAACGGTGTTACGCCCGGTATTCTCACCGCTAGCGATTTCACTCAGGTAACAATCTAACTGCCTGTGGTAGGGTGCACCATAAGCACCTTACTACCAGCGCAACATCGGGTAGGGTGCGCTATAAGCACCACCCGAATAAAGCAAGCTTTCTCAATAACTAAATTTCGGATTGTTTTGATTTTTTTCCGATAGCAAACAAGCTAAATTGACCAAGCTTTGATGCGGCTTTCCTGGTTTTAAGTAAGGCGAATGTATGAGGTACTAGCTAGAGCAATTCTCAGGAATTCGGAACCGCAGATATGTTTTCTGAATTTACCAGGACTAAGGTTCCAAAATGGTATGATGCGCTACTTATATCGGTAAGGTGCGCATTCCAAACCTGCAATATAGAGGTTCTACGTCCAGGGATATTTACATTACATCCTCTGCGGTTAATGGCTAGAAAACTCGCAATCCTTACACAGCAAAACGTGATTATGGATACAAGTCTCGGATTTAAGGCAGGGAGAAAAATAAAATTTTTCCCTAAAGTTTCATCTCCCAGATTGATAATTGAGGTTTTAATTCAGCCTTCTGTCGGCTGCCTACTGCATCTCTAGCCTTCTGCTTTCAAGGTGAATCTACCAGCAAATAGCAAACATTCTCATAGGGTATGCGAAATGAACTCAACTTTTGCCAGTATTGATTCACAATCTGCGATCCGCAATTCTCGTTCTCAATCTATTGTCTTCATTGATTCCGAGTTAGATGACTATCAAACTCTTGCGGGTGGCGTGCTTCCCGGCGCAGAGATCATCATTTTAGATAAAAATGGCAACGGAGTCGAGCAAATTACTGCGAAACTGCAAACAATTTCTGCTGCGGGAGGAACTGTAGACCAAGTTCACATTATTTCTCACGGCAATTCTGGCAGCTTGCAGCTAGGTTCTGCGACGTTAAATGCGGATAATTTGCCGCAATATGAAAGCCAGTTGCAAGAGTGGCGAAATGCGCTGAGCGACCAAGCTGATATTGTGCTT
>NZ_JAUBSF010000057.1:0-46368 GCF_036704615.1 Microcoleus sp. K4-B3 | reverse complement strand
TGATTTTAAATCACCCTAACCTTCCTTCAGTCTTGTCTTATGGTACTCTGGCTGCTTAAAAACTGTCCGGAGTATTGAAACTTGGTGAAAGCATCTATGGCAACAAATTCAACAGTAAATATCCTGGATATCGCGTCTGGCTTGCCCGATAATTGGCTTATCGGTTGTGACAGTCGCGAATTTGCCCGAATTGTCGATCGGCTATTTCAAGAAATAACCCACAATCCCGCACAAAAAACACCCCCAAAAATTTGCCTCTCCGAACCAGAACCAGTGCAATTTCTTGCCAGTTTCATCGCCGCCCGTGCCGCCAAAAGCCCTATTTTTCTCTGCAATCCCAACTGGGTAAAACCAGAATGGGAACAAGTCTTTGATTTAGTTCAACCAGACATATTTTTAGGACAATACCCGCTTCCCAACAATCCCCATATCCCAGTCCGCGAAGGCGGGCTTCGTTTGTATAGCCGCGAATTCCATTCGCCTAGTAAAAGCGGTTTTGATACAATCATGATTCCCACCGGCGGTTCTTCAGGGAAAATCCGTTTTGCCATCCACACTTGGGAAACACTAACGGCATCAGTACAAGGTTTTCAACAATATTTTCAAGTTGAAAAAATCAACTCTTTCTGCGTTTTGCCATTATACCACGTCAGCGGTTTAATGCAATTTATGCGTTCTTTTACTACCGGAGGAAAAATCGCTATTCAGTCATTTAAAGAATTAGAAAATGGTAAAATATGCGATATCGAACCCGAAGAATTTTTCATTTCTTTAGTTCCAACTCAACTGCAACGGCTGCTGCAAAACCCAGATACAGCTAATTGGCTGAGACGGTTTCTGGCTGTAGTTTTGGGCGGTGCTCCGGCTTGGCCGGAACTTTTAGAAACAGCTAGAAATTATCAAATCAAATTAGCCCCCAGTTACGGCATGACAGAAACCGCCTCGCAAATTGCTACACTAAAACCCGAAGATTTTCTCGCTGGCAATAACAGTTCCGGTCAAACTTTACCGCACGCTAAAATAACTATTCGCAGTGCAAATGGCGATATTTTGTGCAATAATCAAATCGGAAATATTGCGGTAAATGCTAAATCTTTGGCGTTGGGTTATTATCCTGAAAATTTTGGCGATCGCGAATATTTCCAATTAGACGATGTGGGATTTTTTGATAAAAATAACTGCTTAAATATCGTCGGACGCAGCAGCGACAAAATTATTACAGGCGGAGAAAATGTATTTCCGGCGGAAGTTGAAGCCGTTGTGCGATCGACTAATTTAGTTGCGGATATTGCTGTAATTGGCTTGCCAGACAAAGATTGGGGTCAAGTCGTTACGGCTATCTACCTTCCCGCTAATTCCGAAGTTACTGTCAAAAATCTGCAAGCGGCAATAGAAGATAAGTTGAGCAAGTTTAAGCAACCGAAACATTGGGTAATCGTCGAACAATTGCCGCGCAATTCTCAAGGGAAAGTTAATCGAGAACAATTGCAAGAAATTGCGCTCGAATATCAATAATTATTAGGCGCTCGCAATCAATGCAGAAGGCAGAATTTCTCATGCTTATTTCCGACTCCTGACAACAGTCAACAGTCAACAGTTAACAGTCAACTGACTAATTACGACAAACCTAACAGCCTTCTCGTCCTCTCTGCTTCTTGTCTTTGAACGTCCATAAACTTCAACATTCGGTAAAGTACCTCTATTTGGGGCAACTTAATACCTGCTTGCTGCGCCACCCGTATCGGATTACCAAAAATCGCCTCAACTTCCAGGGGCCGCGATTCATCATAATCGATTTTCATGCTCGTGCGGTAAGGCTTCATTTTCTCAGTGTATTCGAGCATATGTGGGATAAAGTCATCGGCAATAATGCGATCGCAACTTTTGGCTCCCGCTACCACTTCCCCCATCATTTCCTTGACTAAAATCAGAGTATCGGGATTAGCCATCAGTTCATCTGTTCTCGCATCCAACACTACAGACAGCCCGTTATAAGGAATATTCCAAACCAGCTTTTTCCACCTTGATAATAGCAAATCTTCGCTCATTTTAATAGGAATATTAGCACGTTTAAAATCCCCAGCAATTTGGTGCATTCTATTAGTAATACCGATGGCTTTGTAGTCTTGGGCATATTCTCCCAGCGTGATAGTGCCGTAATCTAGGTGGCAGATGTGACCTGGCCCAACTTTATAAGAACAGAGAAAACACAGCCCGCCAACCACTCGTTCTGCACCGACAATTTTAGCTACTTCTGGTTCCGTATTCAATCCGTTTTGCAATACTAAAACCGCGCCGTTATCCTTTAATAAAGGAGGCAAAATTTTGGGCAACAAGTGATTTTGAGTTGTTTTCAGCGCTACAATTACTACGTCGCACTGAGGCATTTTGTGCGCGTCGTGGTAGGCGCGGACGTGGGGGAGGATGAAGTCGCCTTCAGGAGACTCGACAATCAAACCGTGTTTTTTGACCCGATCGTAGTCGCTGCGTAGCAAAAAATTGACTTCTAAACCTGCTTGTTGCAGTCTAGCACCATAGAATCCCCCTAAAGCTCCCGTGCCGACAATGGCATAATTGCGATTTGGCATAATATCAAAAACTCAGAAATAACGATCGACTAAACTGTAATTTTACTGTCATTCCCTGCTATTATTTAAAGATAGAACTAATCTGAAATCTCAGATATCAAATTTCTTGATCCACTGCATCAATTCTTCAGATAGCTGTTTTCTAGTTCGGCTAACTCCATTGATGCAGACGTGCTTAGTAAGACCTTTCGCCGCGCTTCTTCCTGCAACTTCGCCAGAAAATACTTGATAGGCAATTTCAAATTCATCGCCAGCAACTTGTTTGGGCGTCAATTGAATCGTCAGCCGATCGCCCGCAAACATTGGGCGATAAAAATCTACACTAGCATGAATTATGGGAAAGGCAACCTCGGGATTGCTGAAAAATGCTTTGAGATTGATTCCCGATGCTGCTAGAGATGCCTCGTAAGCTTCGTGGCATATCGCCAAAACGTTAGCAAAGTAAACAACTCCAGCAGCATCGGTATCTTGAAAGCGAACAGTGCGAATGTAAGTGAAAGGCATTTGAGGTAGTAACGGGCGATCGCAAATTGGATCTGAATTTTACCAACCATCATATCCGTAAACCCGCACTTTTGGAGAAGTTATCAGCTAAGTAAGTAGGCGCTAATTTTTTCTATTGTAAAACTCGCCCTCCTCACTCCTTCCCCTTCTTTATTAACCTTTGTTCTTAATCAACATCACATCTATAATCTTGAGGGCAATATCTTCGGAAAGCCCCAATGCACTGTAAAGATCGTTCAAAAGTTGTTCTTCTTCTTCTGAAACCTCGCCATCTGCTAAAGCGATATCAGTTGTCACAGCAAAAACTGTTTCTTTAAGTTCGTCCGGAAGCGTTGCCAAAGCCGCATTAAACAGTACCTCAACTCCTTGCCGTTGCAGAATCATCAGCAGGCGATCGAGCATTTTTCTCATCACGTCATCGGGATAGCTGCGGAACAGTTGCATCCGAGATAGCGTCATGCTAATCGCTTTGCTTTCGCTGTCATTGATGTAACCGTCGGCTGCTACGGCAATTAGCGCGATCGCCGCAAATGATTCGGCAGGCCCTAACGTTACTTCCGTTTCTTGGCGAGTCTGCGATACTTTATCAAATAAACCCATGATATTTTCCTCATTATTTAGTAGTGGATTCATGGAGTCAGGATCAGCTCTGGCTCGGGAGGTTTGTTTGGGGATTTCGACAATTATATCAAATTTTGTTAGTTATTTGTTATCAATAAAATTATGAAAAAATTAAGAATTTTTATTTCGCCGTCGGCGCTGGAAGGGCAGGTTGATTCATATCCTGAATTACCTTCCCATATCTCAGGTAAAACCCGCCCTCCCAGCCCCGCCGATCTACTTGTCAAAAATGGCTAAATCTGCTTTCAGGAAATCAACAAACTGCCGCGCAGTCCTGCCCGATCGACCGTTGCGGCGAGTTGCCCATTCTTTAGCGCGGTGTTCCAAATCATCGGGAGCGAGTTTAATTCCAGCAAGTTCTGCCAGATGTCGGACAATTGTTAAATAAGTGTTTTGATCGGCCGGTTCAAAAGTTAAAGTCAAGCCAAACCGATCGCTAAAGGAAAGTTTTTCCTGCACAGTATCCCAAGCGTGAACTTCGTCTCCATCGCGGGGGCGAGGCCTGTCGTCAAAAAACTCTCGAATTAAATGCCTGCGGTTAGATGTGGCGTAAACTACTACATTTTGAGAGCGAGCTGTTACATTTCCTTCCAAGACAACTTTCAGAGCTTTAAAAGCATCGTCATCTTCCTCAAAAGAAAGGTCATCCACAAAAATAATAAACTTTTGAGGAACTCCCCGCAACTGCTCGACAATTAGTGGCAAATCTTGCAAATCCGATTTAGATACTTCAATCAAGCGCAGATTGCGAGATCCAAACTCATTTAATAGCGACTTCACCAAAGAAGACTTACCGGAACCGCGGCTCCCGTACAGCAAGACGTGCAAAGCCGGATAACCTGCCAGCAAAAACTCCGTATTTTTCACCAGAGCATCCCGCTGCCAATCGCAGCAAACCAACTCTTTTAAAGTTATGCGATCGGGATGCAAAATACTCGCCAACTGCCCTCCCCGCCACGCAAAAGCGCGATATTCTGCAAACAAACCCGTTCCAAACTGTCGGTAATAAACTGCCAAAGATTCTGTAGCGCTAGACCATTTTTCCAGTTTTTCGTGCAGCGGCAAATCGCCCTTTTCTTTGACACTTTCTGAATGCCAAATCGGAGGCACAGCGTCAAGTTGACCCGCTACCCGCACCCACTTGCTCAACTGATCGCTGCTGCAGTCGTAAATATTTTGCAGCACTTGTAAATCATGTCGCGCTGCTTCCACCAAGGCGGGGGGCAAACTCGCAAAATCTGTTTCCTGAGCTCGGCGAGAAAAGGGGTTTTCGTCTTTGAGAATTTCAGCAATCAGAGAATCTTTCCAGCTCAGATTTTTAGCAGCCTGAACTTTGAACCAGTTCCCGTAAGCTACCTGACATTCCAAACCGCTGACTTCGCTGTGGTGGAGGGCTTGCAGCAAATCGAGAAAAGCTTGACCTGCGGGGCTTTTGAGAACTGATTGATACAGCAGCAGAGATGCCGCTTGGCGCTGGAGGTAACGGATTTGGGCGATCGCACTAGAAGTTAGGGCTGACATAATGGCAATTGTATAACAGTTAGATATCCTGACTGGGTTTAATAAATTTTCTAACAATTTGTGACCGCAATTGCAGGTCTCGCTGTATAAACTTAGATGCAAAGAGTGAAATTTCGAGGATGAAAAATGAATTTAGGTACAGCAGCGGCGATCGGCTACGGCATTTTAACACTGGTTGGCGGCATCATGGGTTATATCAAGGCCAAAAGCCAAGCCTCGCTCATTTCGGGCTTGATTAGCGGTTCGCTGCTAATTTTTGCCGGCACCGCACAACTCATGGGACAAAGTTGGGGTTTAACATTAGCAGCAGCCATCTCCGCTGTTTTAGTAATAGTTTTTATTGTGCGCCTTGTTAAAACTCAAAAATTCATGCCGGCAGGAATGCTAATTTTAGCTAGCTTAGCGTCTTTGGGCGCGATCGTTTACGAAATCAGCGGTCAATAGATTTGAGATTTGAGATGGGAGAGTTTAGATTTTAGATTTTAGATTGACTTCACAGCTTTTACTGGGAGCTTGAACTAAAGTCTAAGCTTTTTTATCTCCACCACTTATACCAATTCTAAAAAGTAGGGAGACATATAGATTGTACGCGAGCATCTGTAAGGATACGGCCTTGCCGTGTCCGGGGCTGGTCTCTGTGACTTTTAATAATTGCTAGAGTGAATATAAGAGTTGGCGGTTGAAACCGCCACTACACAAACGAAGTTCGGATGGTGCGCGAACTTAAGAATAAAGGGAGCATTAAAGCCGGATTTGGTATCAGCCTGTATTACCAATTACCAATTACCAATTATAGCGGTTCTCAAGCGTGGTGAGGTATGCCCTATGCCCACGGAGGCCTATGCCCACGGAGGCCTATGCCCACGGAGGCCTATGCACGTCGGGTACCTCATGTTACTGAGAAAGGCTATACCCATTACTAATGACTGATGACGGCTTCAATATACTGCTGAACTTCCCTGAGTTGCTCCCGCTGGTATTCGATCCAATCTTTTTCCGTCGATCGCTGTTGGGCTGTTTCTTGCTGATACCGCGCCTGCTTATCTAAAAAATCATTGTAGAACCTCATCGCTTTTTCAACAGTTTGAATTGCCAGTTTCATGCGCTCCTCAAAAATTTCTAAAATCAAATTATCCATGATTGACCCAATCACTTTACAGGACTCTTCAAAATCGACCAAACTGATTCCCATCTTGCTTTTATGAACCAGAGTTTCTACAGGTTCTTTCAGCGTTTCTTTAAAACTCTTCATATAAGAATCCGGCAAATATTTCAGTGGCTCCGTAAACTTCGACACAATCTCGCTGCCTATTGATTGCAGTCGCTCTCTAAATCGCGCTTGACTTTTGATGTCGAAGCATTCAAGACAAAATTCAAATTTTTCTATATCAATAGATTGTAATTCTTTAAAAATCAAATTAAGTTCATTCTCCATAATTAAAATCACTCGCTCTGCCTGGTAATCAACTTCATTCCGTAACTCTTTGTGCAAATTATCTTTTTCAACAAAACCGATAGTATCTCTTTGAAAGACTTGATAGTTTTGATCCCACAAAAACCACTGATTTTTTAACTTTGTAGCCTTGTCGATCCACGATTGGCGAACTTTAACAACAGCATCATATTTGCCCTGTTTTCCTAAACTGCGAATTCTCACATCGCATCCGCTTAGTTCGCCAATTTGCTCCCAGACATCAACAGGAGATGCTCCAGCAATTCTCGGCTTGCTATTCCAGACATCCTCAGCCTGAGATACATCTTTGAAACATACCTGAAGTAACCCCTTGAGTCTGATGGCAGATTGCTTAATTTCCTCAATACAAGGTTCCACATCTAAACTGAGTTGGGTAGCTGACTGTTTAATCTCCACGGATTGATATTCGTCTGCCAACAATCGATCGCTAAACTGGGTAATAGCCTGGAATGCCTTGAGATACTCATTCATTTCCTTTCATCCCTCGTTTCCCTAAACAGCATACAATACAGAACATCTGCCTTTTTGAATGCAAACTGAGTCACAACATGGATTATCTATTCACCCCTGCAACTCAGGCTAGACTCAATAGTGGCAACCTCGTACAGCCTGCAGCCAAAACAGGAAAATTGCTCCCGGCAGCTAGAGATCCGGTGACAGGGGAGTTTGTGGAGATCGCAAAAATCTTTTATCAATCAACAAATAGAACTTTATGCGATCGCGGAGTTATAGGATTGCTCGCACAGTTAGCCGGAGGCGGCCCCGTACAGCCGCTGGTAGCTCCCGTGTACGTGACAGTAGCGCCGTTGCAGGTTGCTCAAACTCATCAGGGGTTTCAAAAAATATACAGAATGCTTAACTGTCTGAAAATTAATTTGGCAGTGATGCAAGCAACTGCAGCAGTCATGGGTATTGGCGCTGTATCGAGTACAGTTTTGTCAGCAGTAAACCTCAACCAAGTATTAAAAATCAGAGAAGAGGCAAAGCACCAGAAACTAAAAATTAAAGACGGGTTTATCGATCTCAGACACATCCTCAAAGATAGGGGAGTAGAGGTGATCCAGCAGATTTTTAAGGTGGCTCACGACTCAAGTTTTGAAATGCACCGCCAGAAATTTGTTAACGGTTACGATATTTTTTCTAAAGCTGTCAGACGCTGCCAGTCAGCCCTGACAGTGCCCGATTTCAAACTTCGGAATTCCGAAATTAATAGCGGGCGGGATATGCTGTTTGAGGCTTTAAAAATTTATGACAATCCCAGTTTGTTGGAGGGGCTGTGTTCTGCCGGACAACTCCGGCAAAGGGAATGTGTTTGGGCGATCGAGCAGGCGATCTGCGTCACGTTTCACTTGCAGCGGGCCTACGATATGGTGAGCGATCGCCTGCTGGAACTCCAATCAAAAATTCGTCAAGATCTTCTAACTGTTGTTAAAGGATGTCAATCGGAACCGGAATTAGATTTTTTATTTCCCGAAGTTACTAGGATTCTCGGTCATGATTTAAGTGTAATAGAATTTTGGCAAAATGAGGTTGATTGGATGCAAACTTTGTCTTCAAAAGAGCAGCACCAGTTAGCTAGTTTAGATAAACTCAGCGGCGATAGTTTAAAAAGCAGCTTGCACACTACATTCGCGGTATTAGCTGCGGAACTTTCACTTTATGAAACTTTAAAGCAAAAGTCTCACTTTCTATCCTTGCGCGACCAGCTAACCTTCGCTGTGTCGCCGGAAATCCGCCGGAGATACGAATTCTATGTCAGCCAGCAGGCGATCGCTACTGGCTATCAAGCTTTAGCTGCCTCGAATTGGCAAGAAATATCCGATTTAACTGTGGCTAACCTCTACTACTTTTTTCAAATTCGAGAGGACTCAACTGAAAGTTCTCCAACTGAGGACGAAGTAGAAACGCCTTATTGGCACTTTCCCCCAACCTTAAAAAACGAGCTGAATTACAGCAATTAAATGACAGGGGACTAATTACCTCAGCCACAACTTAATAGTATTGTCTTTAGAACCGCTAGCAATAGTTTTGCCGTCGGGACTAAAAGCAACCACATAAACTTCATCGGAATGTCCCGTCAAAGTATTCAGCAATTCTCCGGTAGCAAAATCCCAAATTTTAATAGTTTTATCCTTGCTTCCGCTCGCAATAAACTTCCCGTCCGGGCTGATAGCAACCGAGACAATATCGTCAGAATGTCCGTTGATAGAGCGAATTAAATCTCCTGTTGCGATATTCCAGATTTTAATAGTTTCATCGTAGGAACCGCTAACAATTGTCTGGCCGTCCGGGCTAACAGCAACCGACCTCACCGGGTCGCTGTGTCCCTCAAGAGTTTTAAGCAACGCCCCTGTTGCTACATCAACAATTGTAATTTTTTTATCCTTAGAAGCGCTAACCAAACTTTTGCCATCTGGAGTGAAAGCAACAGAATAAACAAAATCTGTATGGTCGGGCAAATTCTGAATCACACTGCCAGTTGCTGCATCCGAAATCTTCGTGGTTGTGTCTCCGCTGCCGCTAGCCACAAGCTGTCCGTCGGGGCTGAGAGCGACAGACCAAACAGAAGCAGTGTGGTCGAGACTGCGAATCACTTGCCCTGTTTTCAAATCCCACAGCATGACTCGCCAAAAACCGGTTCCAGTAGCCAGTTTCGTACCCTTTGAGTCAAAAGCAACCGACCAAATAGTGGAGGAATCTCCTGGAAAAGTGCGGATCGACTTACCTGTAGCTAAATCCCAAATTTGGATGGTTTTGTCTTTAGAACCGCTGGCTAACATTAAGCCGTCTGGACTGAAAGCAACAGACCCAACGGCATCTGAATGCTGAGCGAAATTTTTGACTTTGGCGTTCTTCCACTGCAAGCCTGCTTGGCACTGTTCCTGTAACTCCTGAGCGGACGCATAGCTGCTGGAAGTGCCGGCAATTGTTGGTATTTGGCTGATGCAGCCTTCATAATTGCTGGCTTTATAAAGAGCTTCAATTTGATTGAGCTGTTGAGATTCTTTCTGGACTCGCTGCTGCCATTCTTGCAACTTGAGATATCCGTAAATTCCGCCGATCGCAGCTAAGATAGCCGCAATTGTTGCCCCGGCGAGATAAGGATTGAATTTGCGAGTTTCTTTGGGGACAAGCGCTGCGGTCGGGGCGATCCTCTCCGAGGGCTGCGCTAACGACAAATCGGTTTTTCCGTTCAGATTTAGCTGGGGGGATACCGCCGGACTTGCCTGCAATTCGAGTTGAGGGGCGCTGCTTGCTGCTGGCGGATTGGGGTTGCGGTGTCCCTCCAAAACTGTGGAGATCGCCTTGTACAATTTAGCGAATAAAGATTTAGGAATGACTAATTCTTCGATTTTCGCGGCATCTTCGTCAGTAAGCCCTAAAACTTGCTGCAAGCGTTTTAACTCGTCGCGAGTTTCCAAAGAAAAGGGATATTCTTGCTGCATTGCTTCTTGCAGTGATTGTTCGTAGCGTTCGCCTTTTTGCCTGTATTTGCGGTAAGGGTTCAATACCTCATCTTCGATCGCCTCTGCTTCTTCTGGCAGCAATTCCAAACTGACGCGCAGTTCATCTAATATTCTACGACCGACGACTGTAATGTCACCGCGGCTGCTGCTGCGCCGATCGACTTCTTCGCGATATATTGTAAGCTTGGGAATCCGCGCCCGAGAGCGATCGCCAATTTTCCTCAAATCGGCTAAAGCTTCCGCCGCCGACTGGTACCTCTCCCGAAAATCGTAGCGCACCATATTGTCCAAAACATCGGCCAGCGCTTGGGAACACGCGGCTAAATGGCGCCAAACAATTTCGCCTTTATTAGAATTTTTCAAATCCCGCAGTTTCGGCAAATCGTAAGCCGGCAAACCCGTCATTGCTTGGATGCCAATCATTCCCAAAGCGTAGATATCGCTGTTGAGTTGCGGGTTGTATTGAAATTGTTCGATCGGCATATATTCCAGCGTGCCAATCCGCACAGTTACCGGCGCTTGCCTTTGAGCGATGTGAATTTCTTTCACCGACCCAAAATCGATCAAAACTAACTTGTTGTCTGAATAGCGGCGGATTAAATTTGCCGGTTTAATATCTCGGTGAATTACTCCCTGCCCGTGTACAAACACTAAAATTTCTAACAGTTCCTTCAGCAAAGAAATCATTTTTTCTTCTGTTAGAGGTTTGCCCGGTACTATCTCGGTTGATAGCGAGTGACCGGCAACAAAGGATTCAACTAAGAAAAATTCTTCATTTTCTTCAAAATAAGCGAATAACTGAGGGATTTGGTCGTGTTGACCGAGCTTTTCTAGAACTTCTGCTTCTTTTTGAAAAAGACGGCGCGTAGTATTAATTAATTTCGGTTCGGTGGTACCGGGACGCAGGTGCTTGACAAAGCACTGCGGTTCTCCCGGACGGCGAATATCTTTGGCCAGATAGGTTTGTCCAAATTCTCCTGTTTCTATGACTTCAATGATTTGATAGCGTCCATCTAAAAGTTGGCTCACCATGATAATAACGCAGCCTTTTTTTGGTTGATTTTCGCAAGAAACAGTTGCACTGCCGGCAGGAATTGCTATTTTTACCCTTCGCAGCCTCGCTCTTTACTTTCTCTCTATGTATCGCTGCGATCGATTTAAATTGCATATTTTGGCGGGCCGGATGCCCACCTCACAAGAACTTAAGTTGATGCGACCGCCACTGCAAACTCGGCTTTATTTACTAAATACTTTATTTTTTCAACATCTGCAAAGCTTGATATCCCAAAAAGAAAAAACCCAAAGCGCCGAGTACCGCTATCGTGTTCGCAAACACATCGACTGTAAAAAATTCGCCCATTGCAATCTCCTCTGACAACTGATATCTATCCTCGGCTTTTCGGTCGCTGACCGGATGAGGGGTCTTGCCCCTCGCTACGGGCGAGCCGAAAGATGCTCACAAATTATAGCAAAAGAGGCGGTCAAAATAACTTTCCGGGCGATCGACTAGCTTTTTGTTTTAATATTTTTTAATATTTAGGAAGACAAATCGTGCACCGAAAATTTGAGGTCAGTTCGCTTTGATATTGTTAACCCTGCTAATTTTTTCTCTCATAGTAAGTAGAGCTTACACTAAGAATTTGCGCCGATCGGTCAAAAATGCGCCTCGAACCGACAGAATTTCAGCGAGGCTCTCACCTGGGTCAGCCGCGCAGTTCCCCAAAGTTTCGGTAATCGTACCAGCATACAACGAAGCGGAGAATATTCGGGATTGCGCGATCGCCATTTTGGAGAGTACACCCCTGTCTGTGGACAACCTAGAGGTTTTGATTGTAGACGATCGATCGACAGATGACACGCTAGCGATCGGGCAAACCCTGCAACAGCATCTCAACGACCCCCGGCTTAAAATATTAGCAGGTCAGCCGCGACCTGCGAACCAATATTGGGCGGGCAAAAACTGGGCCTGCGCCCAAGCTGTTCAGATAGCAACCGGAGACTTCTTATTATTTATCGATGCCGACGTGCGGCTCAAACCAGGGGCGATCGAAACCGCTATCGCCACAGCCGAAACCGAGAAAATAGACTTGTTCACCTCTATGCCAGCGCTGGTTTGTGAGTGTTTTGCCGAGTGGTTAGTGCAGCCGATAATGTTCAATCACCTAGCAGTTTGCTACGACTTTACCGCCGTCAACGATCCCTCGAAAACAGACAGTGCTTTTGCCGGCGGCCCATTCATGCTATTTAGGCGATCGGCCTACGAAAAAATCGGCGGTCACGAAGCAGTTGCCGGCGAAATTGTTGAAGATGTGGAACTAGCTAGACGCATCAAACGTGCGGCTTTAAAGCTCGGACTTTATTCCGGTTCAAATTTGGCATCCGTGCGGATGTATCGGTCTTGGAACGCATTGTGGGAAGGCTGGACAAAGAATCTGTATCTGGGTGCTCACCGCAGTTGGGTAGCGATGGTTTACATGGCCGCAATTATGTTATTTCTTTATCCTATGCCGTGGTTGGCATTAGGTATTTTGCTGGCAAACGGGGACTTCGCAGAAATTCTGGCAATTACCAATTATCAATTACCAATTACCAATTACCAATTGCCAATTACCTTGTTAACTATTTGTTTATCCGTAATCGTAATTTGGCAGCATTACAATTTGCGCCGCTTGGGTGTCGAGATTTCTGACTGTCCGACGAAATACTGGTGGTTGGGAGGTTTGGGAGGTGCGTTAGTGGCGGCGATCGCGATCGGTTCTGCGATTAAAACCGAAACCGGTTGGGGATGGACTTGGCGCGGTAGAGCCTTGCAAAATCCGAATACTTAATAGAAATTGTTTTGGCAAGTTCTATTAAGTACGGTAGAATGAAAATACCTGAGTCACACGAGGCTTTAAGCTTATGTCTAACTCAGGTTATATATAAAATTATTTGTAAAATTCAAATTAATTGCGTGAAAAAAAACTTAACTACAGGAAGCCCCTATAGAAACACACTTCATTACGAGTATCCCCAAGACATACCTGAGTCCTATGCGGATATCGTAGAGGAACTGCGGACTAAGGCTCTAGAAGTTCGATCGATTTGTATTAAAAAAATCGATTCTGGTAATGCTGCTGCTGCGAAACTCGAACTCGCAACAGGTGGAGTTTATAGAAAAGAAGCTACGAGCAAGAAAAAGCCTATCAATATTCCAGGCGAAAACAGTGGGCCAAAGTTGTTTTTTGAGCCAAGGATTGACAGAGCATCACTCAATAATAATTACAACGAAAAACACGCTGAGTACAAGCTCTTCAATGCACTTGCAGGAGAATTGGAAGGAGATAGTGTACCTTCGGATGCGACAGGAAGGCTTTACCTCTACACGGAGATGGAGATGTGTTCTGGGTGTAACACTACTTGCGATGAAGACTTTGGTAGATTGTTCCCGAACATTCAAGTAATTATCTTCTACAAGGAGCCATATCCGTAGAAATATAGGATAAAAAGCCAGTAGAGCCAAGAACGGCTTTACTGGCTTCTCTGGGGAAGGTAGAATGGAAGTGATATCAAGCTTAACATTAGCTGGCTCTTAGTTTACGATTAAGGAAAATACATAAGGAGGAAAAGTCAATGATACAGTTTGACATAGGTCATTACACCGATTTCAAGTTGCCCAGCAACTCAACTATTCCCGATCAATTACAGCAAACACTTCGCACGGTTTGGGACCGAAAATATGACGATTTATACGAAAGAGGCGGAAACAGCGATGTAGAAGAAGCTTTTGTAGAAGTAATGACAGCCTTTGGAATGCCTAATGATGCAATATCCCATCAGCGATACGTCTATATGGCTTATGGAATAGCATTAGCAGCTCAACCGACCATTAAACATTACTTTCCTGAAGAACACAAGGTTGATATCGTTCAAGCAATTGTATCGTGTTGGCTAAAGGATGGTGGTGAAATCCCAGAAACTTGGGCAGATACCTTGTTTCCTCATGTCAACAAAATTGGAAGATATCAAGCTGCTGATGAAGCTTATAATATCTTCTATGGCTTGCTGCAAACACTCAATACCAAAACAGCCTATAATGCCATCTTAGATATTCTGTATGATGCCATTACTGGCGATGCCATTTCTGGTTTTGCTGCGGCCCAACGAGATATGTTTAATTGGTGGTTGATCGAGGTGGTTCCTGCTGCCTATTGTTTAAAGCTGCCATCTACTTTATATTCGGGAAAATGGGAATTTCCGCCCCTGAGTCAGTGTGCGTAATTGCGATGAGGCAATCAATAGTATTCTGTTTTTACCTTTCCGCATAAACAAAAGCAGGTACGCGCTTGTAAGCAGGCGTACCCGATCGCTTTTCAATTTCCGGGTTAAAAATCACATTAACTTCAGGATAAAACATCAAAGCAGCACCCACGCGAACCGCCCCGTAAATCACCTCGACATTTTCCATTTTCCCCGCATTTCCCTGTACCGTAACCCGCTGATGTTCCTTCAAACCCACACTTTCTGCATCCGCACTATTCATCAAAATGCAGTTGCGGTGTGGCATTCCCCGGTATTTGTCATCAATTTTGTAGACGACAGTATTATGCTGAGAATAGCTGCGTCCCGTCATCAATGCCACAACAATACCCTTTGTTGATTCCGGTACTCCAAACTCTTTGGTTTCCGGTAATTTCAGCTTAGGTAAAGGCGCGACAAACATCTTCGCTTTCCCAGACTCTGTAGGGAATTTAGGTTCTGTAAAAATGCGACCGCTGATGGTGAATTCTTCTTTGGTTTCATCAATTGTCGCTATTTTTTCATAGCCAGGAATAGTTTTAGCAATCAATTGCCGAACGTATTTTGTGTCTTGAAGTTGGCGCCAATCAACGGGAAAATTGCCGTGAATTCTGCTGGCTAATTCTGTCAAAAAATGCACTTCAGGAATCAAATCAGAATTTTTGAGATGAGTTTCACCCTCATCATTTAAACGCACAAAATTATTCCCAGATTCCACCGTTGTTTTATGGGGGTTTTCAAAGCGATTCAGTACAGGAATCACAATTGTATTGTGTTTTGCCAATCCGCTAAAATGCCCTAAGTTCGGTTTAGTTGCCAGGTAAATAATAGTTTCAATTTTACCTAAAGCGCGTTTTGCCTGAGTTGAATCTGGATTTGCCCCATACAAGTTGCCGCCCAGACAGATCAGTGTATCGACTTTGCCTGCATCTGCTGCTTCAATGAGCGATCGAGTTTCGTAACCCTTAACAGGGCTGAGGGGACGATTTAATAACTTTTCTAAAGCTTGTTGAATTTCTTTTTTCAGCTTCACAGTGACGCCCATAGAGCCGAATCCTTGGACGTTTGAGTGTCCTCTGACGGGCATTAATCCCGCCCCTTCTTTGCCGACATTTCCAGTCATTAAGGCAGTATTGGCGATGCTGAAAACGTTATCTACACCGTTATCGTGTTGGGTAATTCCCATCGCCCAACCGAAGACAACCCGCTGTGAAGTGCCGATAATTTTGGCGGCTGCCTCAATTTCTGCGCGGGAAACTCCGCAGGTTTTAGTAATAGTTTCCCAAGACGTTTCGCGGGCGTGCTGGACTGCTGCTTCCCAGCCTTCTGTATAAGCTTGCAAGTATTTTTCATCCAGCAATCCTTGTTCGATTACAGACTTTTGAATGCCGACAAATAGAGCCGTATCGCTACCGGGAATTGGTTGCAAGTATAGCGAGGAAATATCGGAACCGGGGATGAGCGACTTGACGGGAAAAGCAGGAGAACCAAACTTGACTAACCCGATTTCCATGACCGGGTTAATTACAATTATTTTACCGCCTTTGTCGCGAATTTTAATCAATTCGTTCATCAAGCGGGGATGGTTGTAGGAAGAATTGCTGCCCGCGAGCACGACGCAATCTGCTTGCTTCAAGTTTTCTAGACTCACTACCGAGGTGCGGGTGGCAAACATTTCGCTTAAGCCGGTTGTCGAGGGAGCGTGGCAGAGATCGGAACAATCTGCTAAGTTATTGGAACCCATCGCCCGCATCATCAATTGCAGCAGAAAAGCCGCTTCGTTGGAAGAGCGGCCGGAACTGTAAGATGCGACTCGTTCGGGAGTTTTGCGAAAGGCAGCTTCGGCAATTTGATAAACTTCTTGCCAAGAAATGCGATCGTAATGAGAGGAACCAGCCCGCAAAATCATCGGAAAACTCAGCCTTCCCAGCCTGTCGGCTTCCATTGAAGTTAATTGCTGAAGTTGCGCAATACTCTTGTTTTCAAAAAATTGAGTTGAGATAGCCGGCTTGATTTCAGCAGAGATTGCTTCGACGCTTTTCATGCAGCGCTGAAGTTTTTCGCCTTCTTCATTCGTAAAACCTCCTTTCTGCCCGCCAGTGCCCCAAGAACAGGACAAACAAGCACTTTTGTGCAGCAAAGTTTTCCAAAGTTTTGGGCCTTCTGGAGACAATGTATGCTTTGCCCAAAACTCAATTACGGGCAAACCGCCACCTATCTTTGGTGTTTCCTCGTTTGTCTCGTTGAATGGCGGGATTGGTTGGACATTTTGGGAGTTGACATCCATGCGGTTTACCTTTTGTTTGAATTGCGGATTGATGCGGCGGGCGAACCGCCAAAGGAGTTAAGTTTATTACTGGAATTTTACCGCCTATTTACCGCCTAAAAAACCAGTCAACAGATAGATATTTTAATCTAAATTCAACTCTCGGTTCGCAGTCAGGAAGGCAAGTCCTTCTTCATCCGCAGGCAGAGGAATGAAGTCCTCACTACAAACCAGGTTTACTTCCTCTTATTTAACGCCTGTTTCCCAAACCCAAGACAAAGCAGTCGATCGCCCTCAGCAACATTCGGGTCATTTTGCAAATAATCTCCCAACCACTCGCAACTCCGAGCAATAATATTATTCAGTTCCAAATTCTCCACAGGCAACAGAATTACAGTCCTATCCCTACTAGCAAAAGCCAGAGTTTTGCTGTCCGAACTAAAAGTAACGCTCAACACGCGATCGCTCGATTCCAAAGTCTTAGATAGCAGCGCCTTCTTGCCGTCAAAATCCCACAGCTTAACAGTATTTCCCCCACTCGCCGCCGCAATCAACTTGCCGTCAGGACTAAAACTCACGCTTTCTACAGTATCGCTGTGGTCGAGTTTTTCAGTTAAATTCGCCACCTTGCCATCAAACTCCCATAAATAAACTTTTTTGTCAGCGCAAGCAGCAGCAATAGTCTTACCGTCGGGACTGAAACTAACATTTTTAACGCTGTCCCGGTGGTCGAGAGTTTTCAGGATTTTCGCTGACGAACCGTTAAATTGCCAGAGGTAAACTCTCTTTTCTCCGGTAATTTCAAAAGCCTTTTTCTTCCCGCTTGGCTTGTCCTCAGCAGCGGTAGCAGTAGCAATAGTTTTGCCGTCGGGACTGAAGCTAACGCTAATTACTGGATTGGTGTGATCGAGTTTTGCAAACAAAGTTGCTTTAGCACCGTTCCAGCGCCAGAGGTACAATTTGCGATCGGCACTTGCGGCGGCAATTATTTTTCCGTCTGGACTAAAACTCACGCTTCTGACAATGCCGCTGTGGCTGAGAGTATCTAACAGTTTCCCGTTTAAATTCCAGACTTTCACCGTTTTGTCATCGCTGGCAGAAGCAACAGTTTTATCATCAGGCGAAATGCTCACCCAGGTAACAGAATCCTTGTGACCTTCTAAGGTTTTGAATAAACTGCCGTCAGCGTGCCAAAGTCTCACTGTTTTGTCTCCGCTAGCAGAAGCAATTGTTTTGCCGTCAGCACTAAAACTAACTTTGTAAACCCAGTCTCCGTGTCCCGATAAAATCTTATTCAACGGAGTGCTGTCCGGTTGCCAAAGTTTCACTGTTTTGTCCTTACTTGCGGAAGCAATAGTGCCGTCGCCGCTGAAACTGACGCCCCTCACGTCGTCTTGATGTCCTCGAAAAGTGTTGAGCAAAGTGCCGCTGCGACTCCAAACTTTCACCGTATCGTCTGCACTGCCGGTGACAATTTTTTCGCCGTCGCGACTGAAACTCGCGCTGACAACTTCATCGTTGTGTCCTTTGAGAGTTCTGATTTCCTCACCATTTCGGTTCCAAATTTTGGCTGTGGTGTCGGCACTTGCTGAGACGAGTTCTCGACTGTTGGGACTGAACTTAACGCTGTAAACAATTCCAGAATGATTGGTTAATGTTTTGGGATTATTTTTAAATTTCTGGGTTTTACTTTCTCGGTTCCAAAGCTTGACAGTTTTGTCAACACTTGCTGAGGCAATTGTTTGGCCGTCGGGACTGAAACTGACGCCGAGCACCCAGTCTTTGTGTCCGGTTAAGGTTTGCAGCAGTTGTTTGTTCGCAAGGTTCCAGATTTTGACGGTGTTGTCGTGACTGGCGGAAGCTAGGGTTTTGCCGTCTGGACTGAAACTGACGCTGGTGACGATATCGCGGTGGCCTGATAAAATGCCGTGAAGCGGAGCTATCCCGTAGGGAATCGCACTTTTGTCGTTATCTACTTGCCAAATTCTAATTGTACGATCGGCACAACCAGTAGCGATCGTTTTCCCATCGGGACTAAAACTAACACTCGTCACGCTATCTGGGTGATTGAAAGTTTTTAATAACTTACCTTCTTTGCTCCACAATTTCACAGTTTTGTCAGCACTTGCCGAAGCAACTAAATTGCCGTCGGGACTGACACTCACATCCAAAACAAACTTGCTGTGCTGCTCGAAACGGTTGCGTTCTTGCACACCGGAAACTGCTTGTCTGAGTCTTTCAGAAATTTGATTTTTAGTGTCCACAGGCAGCGCTGTACTTTTCTGAGAATCACGGCCGATTTTGATACTATTTCCCAACACTCCTAATTGATTTTTTTCATTAGAAAGCACCAAAGCTTCCGACGCCGAATTTAGGGCATCAGTCCGACTGGTTTCTGCTTCTTGCCGCGCGCTTTCTGCTAATTTTGCTTGCTCGAATGCCATCGCCGAAACACCTCCGAGTACAAGCACTCCTAGAACCGCCGCCCGCAATTGCCATCTCCGAGCTTGATAAAGTTGAGCTTCCGCTTCGTGCTGTTTGTCTCTAGCTTGACGCTGTTTGTCTCTAGATTCCGACAGCAAAGCATCTCGCTCTCTGTCTTTGCGAATTTGTTCAATTTCATCTCGGTTAATTTGGTTTTGCTTTCGCAGTTCCTCGAATTCTGCCTTTTTATCTAATTCCTGCTGCTGGCGGATGAAGCTAACTAGATAATCGTGAACGAGCTGGTAAAGCTCTGCCGGCAGTTCCGTCCACCTAAAAACTAAACCAGACTTTACTAACAGTTCTAAGACTAAATCTAATTTATCAGCTTCGGCAAATGTCGCTAAATTTGAGGCTAATTCGGCGCGGGTTTTTAGGGGACGGATCTCGTCTTCATCTGTCAGCAAATACAAAACTCGGCGCGCCGCTACTTCATTTTCCGGGCCGCAATCTTTGATGACTTCTTCGAGAAATCTTTCGACTAATTTTTGTTGCGGATTGTTGCCAAGTTCCTGATATTGAGTTAAAGTTCTAATGTTCTCTTGTTGCAGTTGAGCGCCGACAAGTTGTAGTTCGATCGGGCGGACTTCTCCCAATTCTCCAGCTAAATCTTTGACTAATTCTTCGATTAGCTCTGGTTCTAAGTAAAACTGCGCTCGTTCAGTTAAAGTGCGAATTACCGATCGCGCATCGCCCAGGGAAAAATTTCCCAAATAGAACAGAATATCTTTGCTGAGAATGTCCTCCAAAATATCATTATTAATGAATCCTGTCTGGTTTTTTGGTCGGGAAAATTCCAATAAATAGTGCAGGTAATCTTCCCGCAAAGACAGAATGACTTTTAAATATTTTATTTTTAAACATTCCCTTAAAAAATCAAAAAATATCTGCCTTTCCCCTGGCTCTTTCCACACGAAAAAAAATTCTTCAAATTGGTCGAATATCAGAACAGTCACTAAATGTTCTGAATTTATTTGCAGAGCCTGGATAATGTTTTCGTATTCTATCGCCTGTTGTTCTATGATTAATTCTACTGGGTGTGACGGCTCAGTTTTATCCTGATTGTTCCCAGCCGATCCGCCGTTAAACCCCGAAATAAGATTTCCCGTGACTGTGCCTGCTTCTACTGGAAAATCTACTGGAAAATCTACTGTTACTGCTTCGGAAATTTCCGGATAGAATATTTCAGCTTTACCAGCAGATAACTGTCTGGTCAATTCCCGCGGCCAGTTGTTGTAAACTTGCAGCACTATCGGCAAAACAGTCCGCATTTCTATTTTTTTTTGTTTGAGAGCCGGTACTAATCCCCCGGTGACAATTGAACTTTTACCAACTCCAGACTGACCGTAAATTACTGTCAGTTTGTCTGGGGTATTGTTCATCCTATATATCAAGCGATTGAGGTCTTGTTCTCTGCCGGAAGCAGTAATTTCGTCAGCAATAGTAGCAGCGCCAGCAAGAGTTTCGGCGACGGAATTAACCGCTTCTCTGTGCGGCTGCAACTTTCCGGCTCCAATAAAAGCTCGGAACCGATATGTATGTTCCACCGCTCGATAATCTTGCTTAATTTGAAATGCTTCGAGATATTCTCCCCGCATAAAATAGAGCGATCGCAGCATTTCTAAAATCCGCAAGTACAGTTGCGGGTTGTAGCACGGTTCGGTTTCCGAGCGAGCAAGCTCTAAATGCGCGATCGCCTCCTCCATCTCACCCAACTGGCTCTGAGCTTCTGCTAAAATTAACAGATATAAGCCTTGATGCTGCGACTTTACAGGCGTTCCATGTCCCGTCGCTTCTAAATTCGAGTTGAGAACGTTTAGAGCGACTAAAGCCCATTCTTTTGCCCCTTGCCAGTTCTTTTGCTCTAAGGCTACTCTAGCCAAAAAGCCGTAATCTTGAGCCAAATTAACTGCTGAATTTTCCATCTTTTGATGTAACCTCCGAGCTTTGATAGCTAAATTCCAGAGTGCATCCCAATCTTCTAAATGCTGTAATACTTCGCCGAGTTGATTGATGAATATACCAACTGCATCCGACCGTCCTGCGCGTTCTAAAACATCTATACATTCCTGAAAATAATTCTTAGCTTCCGTCCAGTAAGGACGGTTCCCGCTGCGGTGTCTTTCTGCTTGGAAGCGGTAGCAAAGACCGATGTGGAATAGCATAATTCCCTCTAACACCGGGGCCGGATGAACGGTAAATAACAAATTGCTAAATTCTGTCTTTGCGCCAATAAATGGTACTTGATACTTCCAAAAATTGAGACTTTTTTGATACAATGCAAGAGCAGCCGGGATGCGGTGACAAGCATATTCGTCCCGACCGCGAATAAATTGCAAACTCGCTTCAATAGCGGGTTCTAACCTGATGTTGCAAGTTTGCAAGTCTTGGCTAGCGGACTCTAATTCAGTCAAAGAGTTGGTTCCGAGAATGGCAGAATTACTTAAACGCCAATTGCCGCTTTCTAAAATGTTGGAAAAAATGCGATCGGCACTTTTACCCAGGAAATCCACCAAGTCGTCTGGGCCGAGTACAAATTCAACAGTTGTCGTCCAAGTCTCGATATCTGTTACTAACCGAATCAGTTTTTTTAAAATTTTGTCTGTCACCCACAGCACCACCGGGAAGGGAAAATTATTCCGAAATTCTTCCCTAACGTAGTTGGTAGAAGTCAGGACTCGATCGATCGCGCTTACCGATTCCAATCCAAACACCATTAAAGCTGGCGGATGCTTGCCGGAAAGTTCGGTTTCTATCGTCGTGTAAAGAGTTTTAACAGATGCCGGGAGGACAAGTTCTCGAATCTCGATACCAGACTCCTCGCGCAATTGCCGTACAGTTTCCTCTCTCATGGCACTGTAATTGCACCGCACCAACATCAGCGAAAATTGCCCCTGAGACATTCTCAGAGTCCGGGAAAGAGTTTGCAGCGAACTTTTGTTTTGCTGTGCTGCGGTGTCTTGCTGGCAGTGGGAATTAATCATAATTAATATTTGAAAAAGTTTCTCAGAATAGGTACTGTCAACTGCCGATCAAAAGAAGTTCGGCAACGGATTCGCTTTCTTCGGATGTAACGGATAGAAGGAAGTTCGGCAACGAGCAATGTACCGGATGTAACGGATGTAACGGAGGTCAGCAAGAAGGGATCGACCGCATAAAGTGCAATTAACAAATTCATAACTAACCGTTTTTGCGGTTGCTATAAGCTTACTTGTACCAGTTTTTGCGTTCGCAAATCACAGCGAACCATCACATAGTTAAGTTTATTTCTGCCCGTTTTGGCAATTTCCCCTCACCGGGAACCATCAATTAGTTAAGTTTATTTCTGCCTGCATACTTATTGTTGTAGCGGATCAAATTAAAACATACCCAAAAAATACATACTCTGTTATTCGCATATTCTCAGCAAAATCAACCGGATTTTACAGAAATCTTGATGATGGCTCAAATTGTACCCAGCTAAAGAGTCGTAGTTTGCGGGGTTCCCAGCCATAGCCCAAATCGCACAAATCCGATTCAGTTATTCGCAGATGCCAGAAATCCGGCATTCCCGGGTTGACTGGCCCCTCACATCACTGAGATAAACTACCGGCGGCGGCTCATCAATTACAGCTTGAAGATTGTTGGTCATAAATTTACTAATCTCCATATCTAAAGTAGCTGCAAAATCAGGTTCATCCCAATCCTCGCTTTCTTCAATGCTGATTGTTGTTGGTGCGCCAATATCAAAATCAAGCTCATCGCCAAAATCCGAAACTTTCTTAATTGGATCTATTTTCTGATCGGTATCAGCGGCCAAAGCTTGAGTGGTATTGGCTATTAGTACGATCGGCAGTGCTACTATGGCACTTATCGTTTGTCGCGCCGTGATTTTCCTCATGCTATCCTCCTGGTACAAACTAAACTTTTGTGCTGCTATACATTCAACATCGGCCGCTACTTTCCTGCGCAGTCATTAATGAATAGTGGTTTCTTTTCTGAGAAAATATAACCTCATCTGTGACACTTCGCTACAAGTTTGCTTTACGGAGGGTATCCGGTCAACTGTTTGCCTTTCTATTTACTACGTGAAAACTCTTAAACAGTCAGGTTTTCCCGTTAAGTAATTCCCCAGCCTTTGCGAGTGTTCATCTCAGACTCAAAGCAGTGAGAAGTACGCGCGGCGTAGCTATCCCGTAGGGAATCGCACCCCGCGCTGCCACCAGCAAGCTGATGTGATATACCACAGCCACCAGATATCTGTCAAGACTTATATCTTAACATTTCTAATTTTTTGCATAATTATCGTTACCAGGAAGAGCGCATTCCTGACAACTTAACGTAAAACCGATAGTCCGGTTCTTGTTGAAACCCCTGTCTCAGTCTCTCTCAAAGCTAAAGTCCTCGCTATGAGGACTGAAGAACTCATTAGTCCTCATAGCGAGGACTTTAGCTAACCCCGTCGAATTCATTC
The DNA here is from genome assembly GCF_036704615.1 of Microcoleus sp. K4-B3. NCBI lineage: Bacteria > Bacillati > Cyanobacteriota > Cyanophyceae > Oscillatoriales > Microcoleaceae > Microcoleus > Microcoleus sp. K4-B3. The sequence continues at coordinate 22,715 of NZ_JAUBSF010000057.1, read as the reverse complement.
CCTGGCGGACTAGAAGCTTAAGTTGTCACCAATGGGAAGAGCCTGGTAACGCAGAGCGGCGAAGCAGAGCCTCCAGCAAAGTCGAGAGGGCTTCTACTTAGTCAAGCCGTGTTCGAGAGCGAAGCGAACCAACTCAGTACGGCTGTTAGTACCCGTCTTGCTAAACAAACGGCTGACGTACTTTTCCACATTGCGCACGCTAGTTTCCAAGCGGCGGGCAATTTCTTTATTCATCAAACCTTGAGCAACCAAATCCAAAACACTTTGTTCTCGCGGAGTCAAATCAATTTTAATCGGCGAAGGACTTTGGGCGATCGAACTCCGCCCGCTCAGCAAAGACTCAATTCTCGCCATTTGGCTTGTCAAAGCAGCAATATCGGGACTTTCAGCACTTTCGCCCGTCTCCTTAGCAGCCGCGCGGCGGGCCAGCAAATTCGTTACAATTGCTACTAACTCGTCGGGATCGAAGGGCTTAGAAAGATAAGCATCGCAGCCTGCTTGATAGCCCTGAATGCGATCGCCCGTCATCCCCTTAGCAGTTAAAAACACCACCGGCAAAGCCTTATAGCGAGGATCTTCCCGCACTTGCTTAAGAAACTGATAACCGTCCACCTGCGGCATCATAATGTCTGAAATCACCAAATCCGGATTGTACTGCTGCAAGAGTTCCCACCCATCCCGAGCATTACTGGCAACCTCAACCGCAAAATCGCTATCTTCCAAATAAGCTTGTACCGCTTCCCGCAAGCCCGGTTCATCGTCTACCAATAATAATCGTGCTGACATATCTCTTACCCTTACGCTTTACCAGTATCTTTTAATTTAGCCGCATTTAACTCTTATTGTCACTCCATCTCTCGAAGGATCTCAAAAAATTGTTGTTAAACTCCAGAGTTTTGAGCTGTGTTTTGATCTAACGATAAAAAACTGATTAAATCTTTAATTCAAAACTCAAAACTCAAAACTCAAAATTATTATTGAACCTTTCTAGTTAAACTTTTGAACGATCGGTCAAAATTTCATAGCCTGTTTCCGTCACCAACACAGTATGCTCAAACTGAGCCGACATAGCATTGTCAACCGTTACAGCAGTCCACTTGTCAGAAAGCGTCCGAGTGTACTTAGAACCCGCATTCAGAATCGGTTCGATCGCCAATGTCATCCCCGAGCGCAATTTCACGTTCGGCATTTCGCGGGTGCGGAAATTGAAAACCGACGGTTCCTCGTGCAAATTTCGCCCGACACCGTGGCCAGTAAACTCCTCAACGATGCTAAAACCGTTGCTTTTGACATGATCTTCGATCGCACCAGCCAGATCGAGCAAATACGCTCCAGCTTTCACTTGTTCGATGCCTTTGTAGAGAGCTTCTTCTGCGACTCGGATTAATTTTGCAGATTCGGGAGTCACTTCCACAACTGCGATCGTGATGCAAGAATCGCCGTGAAAACCTTGATAATATGCCCCAGTATCTACCTTGAGAACATCTCCTGCCCGAATTACCTTTTTGGCACTGGGAATGCCATGAACAACTTCGTTATTAATGCTAGAGCAAATCGATCCGGGAAAACCGTGATAGCCTTTAAAACTCGGAGTTGCACCCATAGAACGGATGCGTTTTTCCGCGTAAGCATCTAAATCAGCAGTAGTCATTCCCGGTTTCACCATTTGGGAAATTTCTTTGAGTACCGTTGCAACGATTTTCGCGGCCTGCCGCATAATTTCGATTTCGCGTTCCGACTTAATTTCAATGCCTCGACGCTGTTTTTTGACTTGGGGTGCTTGAGTTGGCCCAGAAAGCAGACTGCTAAAAATATTCATGTATTAATTGGCGGGTAATTTTGTACTTTGACGGCAGGTTGAAGCAAAAAAACGGCAAATATCCGGCTTTTTGGGTAAAAACGGGTCTCTTGTTCCGAACTGTCGATCGCTTGTCCTTTAAACTAGCTTAATATTATTATCAGTAATCGGCACGGGATTGGGGGGTCACAAAAGCGGTTTCAACCGCCGAGTCCGTCGGCTCGGGATTTTCGAGTATTCCTGCGAGGTTAGCAATTCCGGCAATTAACTCAGTTACCTCAACTGGTTTAGATAAGTGCATCTGGAAACCAGCTTGCAGCGCTTGCTGGCGCTCGGACTCTCTGGCGTAGGCCGTCAGGGCGATCGCAGGCATCTTTCCACCCCTGAGCACTTCCATTTCTCTCACCCGCGCGATCAACTCGTAGCCGTCCGATCCGGGCATTCCAATGTCGCTCAGCAGCACATCCGGCCAAGAACTCTCCAGTGCAGCTAGAGCCTCGGCCACCGATGCGGCGGATCGCACCATAGCTCCTTCCTCCTCCAGTAAAGCAATCAAAAACTCCCGCGTGTCATCGTCATCATCCACCACCAGCAACTGCAAATTAACCAGAGCTGGGAGAGCCTCTGCCGGCTCATTGAGCTGCGACAAACCATCCTCTACACCTCGGGCGTTCCTCTGTACAACAGGTAGAGCCACCGTAAATTTCGCACCCTCGCCCGGATTATTTTCTGCGTCCACCTTACCGCCGTGCAGTTCCACCAAGTGACGGACGATCGCCAATCCCAGTCCCAATCCCCCGTAACACCTAGTTGTGCTGCTATCAGCTTGGCGGAAGCGATCGAAAACATAAGGCAAAAAATCAGGAGCGATACCAATGCCGCTATCAATTATCTGAATTTGAGCCTCATCGCCAACTGATTCCAACCGCACCTCTACTTTACCCTCTTGCGGAGTAAACTTAATCGCATTTGACAGCAAATTCCACACAATTTGCTGCAAGCGATCGAAATCGCCGATAACTTCACCTACATTTGGACTGCACGTTAATTCTATGACTATTGATTTTTCCTCAGCCAGCGGCTGCAAAGAATCAATTGCCAGGTTGATCACAGATTCCAACCGAATCGGATGCTTATTTAAATTTAGTTTCCCACGCAGAATCCGCGAAACATCTAAAATATCTTCTATAAGTTGAGCTTGAGATTTAGCATTGCGTTCAATTGTTTCTAGAGCTTTATCAATAGTTTCTCCGTCAAATTTTTTCGCACGAAGCAGCCTGGACCAGCCGAGAATAGCATTTAAAGGAGTGCGGAGTTCGTGAGAAAGAATGGCGAGAAATTCATCCTTCATCTGGTTAGCTCTCTCAGCTTCCTGCCGCGCCACCTGCTCGTGGATTAGCCGACCCCGCTCTTCCTCTGCTTGCTTACGGTCAGTGACATCTCTAACCGTGCCCACGTGACCGATCAATGTTCCCAAATCCGAAAACATTGGCGACGAGTGTACGTTAATCCAACGCACAGTTTCGCTAACAGCTAATCGAAACTCGTTAGAATATTCCTGCCCTTCTTCTATCCATGCTGACAAATGTGCCACTACGCGATCGCGATCGTCTGGATGAACCGACCGTTGCCAAACCTCTGCCAAACTTGACTCCAAAATTAACCCGGAAATCGCTTGACAGCGGGGATTCATGTAAGTACAGCGGCCTTCAACGTCAGCTAAGTAAATTCCCAGCGGCGAACAAGCACACAAAGTGCGAAACCGCTCTTCACTTTTAGTTAGTTCACTATTAACAGCAGCTAACTGTGTTGCTTGCTGCTTCACTTCGACTGTTTTTTGGAACAATTCGACAAACACCTGCACTTTCGATGTCAATATTTCCGGTTCCAAGGGTTTGAAGAGGTAATCCACCGCACCCAAAGAATAACCTTTAAACACGTGGGTATCATTACTGCTGAATGCTGTGATAAAAATAATCGGAGTCGATCGCGATCTATCTCTAGACCGAATCAATGTTGCTGTCTCAAATCCATCCATTCCCGGCATCTGCACATCAAGCAAAATTACCGCAAAATCTTCATTAAGCAGACATCTCAGAGCCTCCGCGCCAGAATTAGCTTGTACTAGATTATAAGAGGGGCTGTTGAGGATAGCTTCTAGAGCCACCAAATTTTCTGGGCGATCGTCAACTAAAAGGACATTTACTCGATCGGGGGACTGCAGATTCATAATTTTTTTAATCTTTAATTCTTAGCAAATTGACTAAACAGGGAGCGATTTTAGAGAGGGGTAAAATCCAGTCTACTTCAACATTTGCGATCGCGGAGGCCGGCATGGTCCGGCATAGAGCAGAGGCCGGTTCCTCCACAAATGTCAACCCTCCCTCAGCTTTAATTTTTGCCAGCCCTTCACTGCCATCAGAATTAGCTCCCGTTAAAATTATCCCGATAACTTTCTCCCCGAAGGCATCCGCAGCAGACTCAAACAGCACATCGATTGAGGGCCGCGCATAACACACAGGACCCTCAGTTGATAGTGCAAATGTAGGAGTTCCGCGGCAGACGATTGGGGATTTTGAATTGTGCATTGGCTCCAATGCAACCCTCCCCCAACTTGTAAAGTCGTTTTCAGACACGTTCTGCTGCCACTCGCGGGGCGATTCTATGAGCAAGTGATAGTCAGCAGGAGCCAAATAAACCCGTCCTGGGGCGATCGGCTCTTTGTCTTCTGCCTCTGTGATTTGGAGAGCACTTTGCTGTTGTAAAAAATCACTAAGCCTATCCTGAGAACTCTTATGGCGGTGTTGGACAATAACTACAGGCAAAGGAAAGCTTTGCGGCAAATTTGCCAGCAGCACAGTCAGAGCCTGTAGCCCTCCCAAAGACGTGCCAACAACCACTATTTCAAATTTTTTTTTATTTAACTCTGCGGTATAGTTTATCACTACGTTCAATTGGTTCATAGTGTTTTTCATAAAGTGTAAAATTCAGAGACTCCTGATGTCCCAGCCCTAAAACTCCAAACATTGCCAGGCTGTCATAAAAAAGCTTGTGTACCCGATCTTGGAGGGATGAATTGAAATAAATCAGCACATTCCGGCACAAGATTACATTAAACTCATTAAAAGAAGTATCCGTTGCCAAGTTGTGGTGAGCAAAGACAATATTCTCTTTAAGAGAAGAGCGAAAAATCGCATTTTCATAGGCAGCAGTGTAATACTCAGAAAATGCTTTTTTGCCCCCTGCTTGGTGGTAGAGTTGCGTATATTCTTGCATTTGTTTCAGGGGGAAGATACCTGTTTTTGCTGTCTTCAACACTAATTCATTCATGTCAGTAGCGTAAATCCTACAGCGGTCATAAAGTCCTTCTTCTTGCAGCAAGATTGCCATAGAATAGACTTCTTCTCCCGTTGAACATCCAGCGTGCCAAATCCGAATAAAAGGATAAGTACGCAGCAGTGGCACCACTTTATTTCTGAAACTAACGTAAAAGCTGGGATCCCGAAACATCGCCGTTACATTGACAGAAATGTCCAGCAGGAAACGGTCTAGGTAGCCCGGATGGTGGAGTACCTTTTCCTGAAGTGCCGAGACAGTTGTGAGTTGTTCCGAGCGAATAGTGTTCCAAATGCGGCGCTTGAGAGAGGCAAGAGCATAATTGCGAAAATCAAATCCGTAATAGCGAAACATTCCCTCTAGTAGGAGTTGAATTTCGATTGTTTCAAGTTCATGGCTTGGGGGCATTTAAAATTATTTATTGTTATTGGGAATGGGTTATTAGGAATTGGGAATTGGGAATTGGGAATTGGGAATTGGGAATTAGTTCTTTCATAATTGCTCCTTATTCCTTCTTCCCTCTTCCTTCTTTCCATTATCTATAAAGCCAAACACGCAGCAGCGAGAGCAACTGTTCGGTATCAACAGGTTTGGTAATATAGTCAGACGCCCCAGCTTCGATACATTTTTCCCGATCGCCCTTCATAGCTTTGGCAGTAAGAGCAATCATGGGCAGAGAAGCGAATTGAGGCATATTACGAATTGCTTGCATTGTTTCGTAACCGTCCATCTCTGGCATCATCACGTCCATCAACACAATATTTATGTCAGGCGTATTTTGCAATGTAGCAATACCCTGTCTGCCGTTTTCAGCAAACACAATTTCCATTTGATGGCGCTCCAGCATACTCGTCAGCGCGAAAATATTCCGCATATCGTCGTCAACAATCAAGACTTTTTTTCCCGCGAGCGTCGAATCAGTTTGATATAATTGCTCTAGCATTTGGCGCTTCGGTTCCGGCAAATTTGCTTGAACTCGGTGCAGGAACAAAGCTGTTTCATCTAACAAACGTTCCGGCGATCGCACATCTTTAACAATAATGGTTTCCGCCATGCGCTTCAGTTGAGTTTCTTCGGCTCTCGTCAACTCTTTGCCTGTATAAACAATAATCGGCAGACTTTTTAAATTTGCATCTTGCTTGATCTGCTCGATCAGTTCAAAACCCGTCATATCTGGCAGTCCCAAATCGAGTACAATGCAGTCAAAAGACCCCAATTTCAAAGTTGCTAGCGCCTCTGCACCACTCCCCACAGCCGTTGTAGAAACATCGTGATTGCCGATTAAATCCACAATGCTGAGACGCTGCGTTTCGTCGTCTTCCACGACTAGCAGATTCTTGACTCGCCGATCGACAAAACCCTTAATATCAGTCAAAGCTTTGCTCAAAGCTTCGCTGCTAACAGGTTTTTGCAAATAGGCGATCGCCCCTAACTGCAAACTGCGCTGCCGCCCTTCTTCAACTGATACAATGTGAACCGGAATGTGGCGCGTATTCGGATCGTGCTTTAAGCGATCCAGCACTGTCCAGCCATCCATCACAGGCAAATTGAGATCCAGCATAATCGCAGTTGGCTTGAACTCTCGCGCCATCGCCAAACCGATATCGCTCCGCAAAGCCACTAAACCTTTAAAACCCTGATCCCGCGCCATATCCAAAAGAATGCGAGCGAAATTTACGTCATCTTCAATAATCAACAGTACGCGATCGCCGGGTTCGACAGTTTCCCGGTCATCAGCGATAATAGGTGATGGATAAGGGGCGATCGGCAAGTGGAAATTCGGCGAAGGAACTGCTGAAGAAATAGCAGCCGGTAATTGAGCCGTTTGCTTGCCCATTCCCGATTCCCTCTCATTGATTATTCGCGATTCTTGGTAAGTTTGCGGCAGATAAAGCGTGAACCTACTACCCTCACCCGGGCGGCTTGTCAATTTAATTTCTCCACCTAATAGATTAGCGATTTCTCTACTAATTGACAAACCCAAACCCGTACCCCCGTATTTGCGGCTAGTGCTACCATCAGCTTGTTGGAAAGCCTCAAAAATAACCCTGTGTTTTTCAGCAGAAATCCCAATCCCCGTATCGCTAACTGAGAAAGCCAAAACCGTAGGGGAACTCCTTAAACTTTCTATCTCTAAACTCCACCCTTCCCGCGCTACTTCGACACGCAATTTCACCTCACCCCGCTCTGTAAACTTAAACGCATTAGAGAGCAGATTCTTCAAAACTTGTTGCAGCCGTTTAGCATCAGTATAGAGACCTTTTGGCAACCCACCCTCAAGCTCTAATTGAAAACTCAACTTCTTATCCTGGGCGATTTGGCGGAAAGTTCGATCCAAATGATCTCGCAAGTCGGCAAACAACACTTGCTCAATTTCCACCGACATCGTGCCTGATTCAATCTTAGCTAGATCCAAGATGTCATTAATCAGCCCTAACAAATCTGTTCCCGCCGAGTAAATTGTGCGCGTGTATTCAACTTGCTTCAGAGTCAAATTGCCTTCAGTATTGTCAGTAAGCAATCGAGCGAGAATCAACAGCGAATTCAGCGGAGTTCGCAACTCGTGAGACATATTTGCCAGAAACTCCGACTTATACTTAGAAGTTAAAGCCAACTGTTCGGCTCTTTCTTCCAATAACCCCCTCGCCTGTTCGATATCTCGGTTTTTCCGCTCAACTTCCTTATTTTGTAGCGCTAGCAATTCAGCTTGTTCTTCTAGTTCTTCATTCGTTTGTTGCAACTCTTCCTGCTGCTTCTTCAGCAGTTCCTCATTCGTCTGCTGCAACTGCGCTTGCTGTTCTAGCCGCTTGTTAGTTTCCGTTAGTTCCTTTTGCTGAGCTTGCAACTCTTCTGCCAAAGATTGCGACTGTTTCAGCAACTCTTCCGTCCGCATACTCGCCGCAATTGTATTTAAAACAATGGCGATACTTTCCGTGAGTTGGTCGAGGAATGTTAAGTGAATTTCGCTGAAGCGGCGGAACGAAGCTAGCTCAATTACCGCTGTCACCTGCCCTTCAAACAGTACAGGTAAAACCACGACATTCAGCGGCGTAGATTCTCCCAGACCCGAGCTAATTTTAACGTAGTTGTCCGGCACTTCTGTCAACAGTATTCGTTCCTTTTCTAGGGCGCACTGTCCCACCAAACCTTCGCCTAAATGGAATTTATTTCCTAAGCTTTTACGTTCCCGGTAGGCGTAGGTACTTAACAGTTTGAGGAAGGGGTCGTGTTCTACAGTTTCCATCATAAAGAAGACGCCATGCTGAGCAGAAACCAGCGGCGTTAATTCTGATAAAATTAATTTAGAAACTGTTTCTAAATCCCGCTGACCTTGCAGCATTCGAGTGAACTTAGCGAGGTTGGTCTTGAGCCAATCTTGCTCGGTATTTTTCTGCGTTGTCTCCCGGAGATTGGCAATCATCTGGTTGATGTTGTCCTTGACGATCGCAACTTCTCCTTCAGCAGCGACGGAAATTGACCTCGTTAAATCGCCTTTAGTAACACCAATTGCCACTTCGGCGATAGCGCGCACCTGAGTAGTCAAATTCGCCGCCAACTCATTCACATTATCCGTCAAATCTCGCCACGTTCCCGCCGCCCCGGGAACCTTCGCCTGACCGCCTAACTTCCCTTCAATTCCCACCTCCCGCGCCACCGTACTAACTTGATCCGCAAACGTCGCCAGCGTGTCGATCATCTCGTTAATCGTATCTGCCAGAGTCGCAATTTCTCCCTTTGCTTCCAGCATTAATTTCCGCTTCAAATCGCCATTCGCCACCGCCGTCACAACTTTAGCAATACCCCGCACTTGCGCAGTCAAATTCCCCGCCATCGAGTTAACATTATCGGTTAAATCTTTCCAAGTTCCCGCAACTCCTTTCACGTCAGCTTGACCGCCCAATTTACCCTCAGTTCCAACCTCCCGCGCCACCCGCGTCACCTCAGAAGCGAAGGAATTAAGCTGATCTACCATGACGTTAATAGTATCTTTCAACTCCAGAATTTCGCCTTTGACATCGACGGTGATTTTCTTAGACAAATCGCCATTTGCCACCGCTTTCGTCACTTCCGCAATATTCCGCACCTGCGCCGTCAAATTCCCCGCCATCAAGTTAACATTATCGGTTAAATCTTTCCAAGTTCCCCCTACACCCCGCACGTAAGCTTGCACACCTAATTTACCTTCCGTTCCCACTTCCCTAGCAACTCTGGTTACTTCAGATGCGAAGGAACTCAACTGATCCACCATGATGTTAATCGTGTTTTTCAGTTCGAGAATTTCCCCTTTAACATCTACTGTAATTTTTTTGGATAAATCGCCATTTGCCACAGCCGTTGTCACTTCGGCAATGTTACGCACTTGTGCTGTTAAATTCCCCGCCATCGAGTTAACTGAATCCGTTAAATCTTTCCAAGTTCCAGCAACTCCTTTAACTTCAGCTTGCACGCCTAATTTCCCTTCGGTTCCTACTTCCCTAGCAACCCGCGTTACTTCCGACGCGAAGGAATTTAACTGATCCACCATCGTGTTGACAGTGTTTTTCAGTTCGAGAATTTCACCTTTAACATCGACAGTAATTTTCTTAGATAAATCGCCATTTGCCACAGCCGTCGTAACAGCCGCAATATTCCGTACTTGCTCCGTCAAACTACCCGCCATAAAATTAACTGAATCCGTTAAATCCTTCCAAGTTCCTGCTACGCCTCGGACATCCGCTTGCCCGCCCAGTTTACCTTCTGAACCCACTTCTCTAGCCACCCGCGTGACTTCAGAAGCGAAGGAATTAAGCTGATCCACCATCACGTTAATGGTGTTTTTCAGTTCTAAAATTTCGCCTTTAACCTGTACCGTAATTTTTTTAGATAAGTCACCGTTAGCAACAGCCGTCGTCACCTCAGCAATGTTGCGGACTTGTGCTGTTAAATTCCCAGCCATTGAGTTAACTGAATCCGTTAAATCTTTCCAGGTTCCTGCTACTTCCTGCACTTCAGCTTGTACGCCTAATTTCCCTTCCGTCCCCACTTCCCTAGCAACTCTAGTTACTTCAGATGCGAAGGAATTTAACTGGTCAACCATCGTGTTGACGGTGTTTTTGAGTTCGAGAATTTCGCCTTTAACATCGACGGTAATTTTCTTAGATAAATCGCCCTTTGCCACAGCGGTTGTCACTTCAGCGATGTTCCGCACTTGTGCTGTCAAACTGCCTGCCATGAAGTTAACGCTATCGGTTAAATCCTTCCAAGTTCCCGCAACTCCTTTAACTTCTGCTTGACCGCCGAGTTTGCCTTCGGAACCTACTTCTCTCGCCACCCGTGTTACTTCAGATGCGAAGGAATTTAACTGATCCACCATGATGTTAATCGTGTTTTTTAACTCCAGAATTTCACCTTTAACATCTACAGTAATTTTTTTAGATAAGTCCCCATTTGCCACAGCAGTCGTCACGTCGGCAATGTTCCGTACTTGTGCTGTTAAATTGCCAGCCATCGAGTTAACTGAATCCGTTAAATCTTTCCAGGTTCCTGCTACTCCCCGCACTTCAGCTTGCACGCCTAATTTGCCTTCGGTTCCTACTTCTCTCGCCACCCGCGTTACTTCAGATGCGAAGGAACTCAACTGATCCACCATGATATTAATCGTGTTTTTCAGTTCGAGAATTTCGCCTTTAACATCTACTGTAATTTTTTTGGATAAATCGCCATTTGCCACAGCGGTTGTCACGTCAGCAATGTTCCGCACTTGTGCTGTTAAATTGCCGGCCATCGAGTTAACTGAATCCGTTAAATCTTTCCAGGTTCCTGCAACTCCTTTAACTTCAGCTTGCACGCCTAATTTGCCTTCGGTTCCCACTTCCCTAGCAACCCGCGTTACTTCCGACGCAAAGGAGCTCAACTGGTCTACCATTGTGTTAACAATTTGCGCTGTTTGAAGGAATTCTCCTTTGAGGGGTCTGTCTTCTATTTCTAAGGCGATGGTTTGCGATAAATCTCCTTTTGCTACGGCCCGAATTACTCTGGCGGTTTCAGAGGTTGGTTGCACTAAATCTGTAATTAGGGTATTGACAGAATTTACGCTAGCTGACCATGACCCCTCGGCGCTGCCGATGGTGGCCCGCTGGGCGATTTTGCCTTCTTTACCGACAACTGTGCCAATTCGCTCGAGTTCGGCCGCCATTCTCTCATTGAGCTCGATAATGTCGTTAAGTTCGTCAGCAATTTTGCCCGCTAGACCGGTCTGGTCTATGGGCATCCGAACTGAAAAGTCCCCTTTTTTGACAGCTACTAAGGTTCTGAGTAACTGTTTGGCATAACCATTATTTGAATTGGCGCTTGTTATCTGTGCAGTTGACATGACCGTTACCTTTGGGGAGTTTGAAGGGGTTTTCCGCTGCTTCAGCGTTGATGGTGCAAGACATCTGGTCGCAGTGCGGGTTCAGGCGGCAGCAACCCTAGCTCTAATGAGTTTTTGGGGATGGTATTGCTATTATCGGGCTAAAGTAGTAGCTGATTGCTTCCGTCAAAAGATGGATGAAAATTGGTGTCAATTATGGTATTACGTTTTACATTACACATGGAGCGAAAATAAAGTCAAGGGCTAGAGGATGCTTACCGCACAAGAGCTTTGATGTACGATCGCACATAAAAGCTTCCCGTTCCCCCGGATTACAAAAAGTCGGCTATTCAATTACCCTCTTGAGGTTTCAAATTGGGCTCTGGAATAATAGGAGACACCACAGGTAAGTCAACAAAGCTTGTTAAACCATAGGGCAAGTCGGAAGCCCGGAGTGCGCCTGTTGCTTCCGACATCCCGCGGCAGTTTATAGGGTAAGGTGCGCGGCAGAAGAACACCCTACAGATTACCAAGTGCGATTATTTCCAATTTTGCCACGAACTATTGAAAATAGAAGTACCCGGAAAGGCGATCGGATTAGCATTTTGTTGCAACCGCAACTGCAACACTTCCAAGTTTGGCTCGCGGGATGGCAATTCGTCCACTAATTCATAAGGTATAATCCCCTTTTCTAGGGAAAAAGCAGCCGTAACTCCCGCCGCCGCACCGGCCGACCATTCAAAAGAATGCACTCGATAAGCAGCGGCCGCTGTGTGGCTAACAGCAATACTTTTACCCGCCACTAACATATTGTCAATTTTCTGGGGAATCATTGCCCGCAGCGGAATTTGGAAGGGATAAGCTTGCCCTTGAGCTTTGCGAGTACCTTCCCGTTCGGTATTTCCCGGTGCTTCCGGCGGACTGTTAGTCATGCAGGGGTGAAAGTCGATCGCATAATGACCGATACCCACAGAATCAGGATAAATCGTAGCGCGCGATCGCGATTTTGTATCCTCTACCGATTGACTTCCCACAGCCAAAGCGGGCGCATTCAAACCACCCACAACCAACCACAAATTGCGATACTCTTCCTCCGACAAATTCTGGCGGTAAAAATCAGTCTTAAAGTCAGTGCGAGACATATCAACTTCCCACACTGTAAAACCTTGAGGCTGATTGAAACTCGGTCGCCCAATAATGCGCCGGCCCTCCCGCATATAAGGATATTTAGAAAGTCCGTGTACCGTCCCCATCGGCGAATCCAAACCGCTCAAAAAACGATTGTTTGGATTAGGCTTTTTCACTCCCTCTCCTAGCTGCGAGTCAGTAGTTCCTGTTACCAGCCAGTAGAAAAACCCTTGGGCATTTTCCTCCCCTCTGCGTAAAGTTTCCGTTCGCAAGCCGCCCATCCATCCCCCTGATTGCAGTTGACCGGACTCTTGCAACTGCTCGCGAGAATAAATTAAATTATCCTGAGCAGAACCGGGACGATAGTCATTGCCCCAAGTCCAGTTTTGCATCGAAATATCCCCCGGATAAATCGGGAATTGCTTCGGGTCTGAAGGTCGCTTTCGATCGGGTCTCATGCTTCTGATTTGGCGGTAGGTAAAAACTAAGGGAAAGCTCGCCAATCTCTGCAATTCGTAACTGTAGTAAGGAGCGTATTGTTGATAAAAAGACGGCGCTTGATGCTGCTGCGGTTCCTTCGTTGCCTGCATTGCAAAGGTGTAGGTAAAACCTTGAGTGCAGTAAGCGTCGCCTGTTGGGCTGGGGGAGGAAGGTTCGAGAGGGGAACGCGGGTCAATTCCGAGGCGGTAGGGAACATCCGCAAGTCCGATCAATTCGCCTGTTTCGGTGGCATCTACAACGTACCAATCAGCACCCCCCCTAGCCCCCCCTTGTAAAGGGGGGGAACTGGTGGAATTCCCCCCTTGTAAAGGGGAACTGGTGGAATTCCCCCCCCTTGGCAAGGGGGGGTTAGGGGGGGTTCCAGATGCTTTAGAAATAAACCGAATAATAGTTTTGTTAAATCGGGGAGAATTTTCGTAGCGATAGGCATCTTCGATAGTCTGAGAAAGAGTTTCGGTGTTGATTGGCGGGGCGTTGGCGGCCGGTTTGTGTTGTATGGCGATCGCACTTTTAATTTGTTGACCCCCAACCGTATTCCCCGCCACAGCAGGAGTAATTGCTAGTTCTTTAATAACCGTATTGGGAAACCATTTCAGTGTGCCTTTGCCTTTTTTAGCGGCATCCTGCAAGATGTTAAATAGAATTTTGTGACCGTCGTAGGGCATGAAACACGAATAGCTAACCCAACAGCCTCCGGGATTTAGCCGGCCGTAATGTTCCCCGATCCGCCGCCGCAATTCTAGGTAGCCGCGGGGGTAAAATAAGAGCGATCGCTGAGTCTCTCTTTCATCAAGTGCGGAAGTTCCCTGGGAGGAAATTTGACCGCCTACCCAATCAGTAATTTCAGTCAGGCAAACTGTGCGCCCCGCCAGCAAACCTTCGTAAGCCGTAGCAGCACCGGCGAGCCCGCCGCCTGCTACTAGAATGTCGCAAGTTTCTGCACTGTCCCGATTGCGGGGAGGTGCGGCAAATACTGGCGAAATGCTCCCAATCGCGGAAATGATGCCGAGGGTGAGGCTAAGGATCGATCGACCTTTGAGCAAAAATAGATACCGTCGAAGTTTCATCGGAGATTGTGGAATTAATTTTGACATCAGCGAAAAACACTCATCGCATCCAAATGTTTATTTTGCAGTATACTGGTATTTCGTGGTGCAGTCAGGGCCAACTTTTTTTAGATAAGAGGCATTAATACCAGCCACAACTCTTGAACAGCCGGCTCAACCTTATGCTCAATATCGTCAAATTTTTTAGGTCATTCATTCCTTTTGAGAGTTTAACAATTACCACAAGTTTAACTTTTTCTGAAGTTTTGCGCAGGTTGGACGAAGTGGTTACTTTCCCCAAACTTTTTAGAATAATTCTACCCTTTGGCCCCCCACCTGCCAAACTTTATGAAGGAACAATTTCTGGCAATACCTTCAAAATTAATCGCATTATCATCGGCCGCTATTTATTTTTTCCAATTATACAAGGAGATATACATACTCAACCCTTCGGTTGTTCCATCAAAATTAGGATGAGTTTACATAAAATAGTTATAGGCTTTATAATTCTTTGGCTGTGGACAACTGGCAGTATTGGAATGTTTTCTTTATTTGCTTGGTTAGTTGAACCCTCCGTGGGAGCAATATTTTTACCAATTTTAGGAATGTTTATTTGTGCCTGGCTTTTGTGCTTGATTCCTTTTAAAATAGAAGCAAAAGCAGCTACAAAATTTTTGTCGATTCTCTTAACCTAAAGTAATTTGTAACGGCAATGTTTTAGCTGTATTATTAAAAACAATTTAGGTTCATCGGCCGTCAGCGGCGGTAAAAAGACTCCAAATTTATGCGTCAAAATCAACTCAAACAAAAAATTAAACAAGGCGAAACAGTCCTCGGTTTATTTATGAACTGCGCTTATCCCGCATTCATGGAAATCTGCGGTCACGCTGGATTTGATTTCGCCGTTATCGACATGGAACACGGCCCCCTGAACCCGCTTGCTGCTGAAGATTTGTGTCGCGCCGCCGACTGCACCGGAATTGCACCGATTGTTCGCGTCCGCAAAAACGACGGGCCGCAAATTCAACGAGCTCTCGACATCGGCAGTGCAGGCGTTCAAGTACCTCAAATTGAAAGCAAAATCGATGCTGAAACCGCTGTCAAAAGTGCTAAATACAGTCCTCTGGGCGCGCGAGGTCTTTCCTTCGCTACGCGGGCCGGACTTTACACTGCAGCAGGTACAAATATCACTGACAAACTCAACGAAGAATCCTTAGTTGTGATTCATGTCGAAGGCAAAGGCGGCATCGACAACCTAGCAGAAATTGTTACTGTGCCAGAGGTTGACGTGATTTTTCTAGGGCCTTACGATCTGTCGCAGTCGATCGGCATTCCCGGCCAAGTCCGCGATCCCCGAGTCATCGACATGATGCAGGAGGCAGTGCAAACCATCCGCAAAGCAGGCAAAGCCGCCGGTACTTTTGCCGAAAACCCCGAAATCGCCCAGCAGTGGATTGATGCTGGCGTTCAGTACGTCGCACTTGGGGTCGATGTTGCCGTTTTCCTGCGGGCCTGTCAGTCGCTGGTGAAAGCAGTCAATCGATTTTAGATTTTAGATTTTGGATTTTAGATTAAAAGAAGAACCAGCCCCCCACTTCATGTTGTCTTCTTTACGATATCTTTGCAATTTTTCTAGTGTCTTTTACGACACATACAAAAATCCTGCGCTAGAGTAGAAGCATACACCTCCTCAAGGCTAAATTAGGGAGGGGAGCAAGGCTTCAGGGAGTAAAATCTATGAAAACGGTATTAGAATCCATTCATGTGGATTATGCTTTCATGTTTACTTTCAAAAAAGTAAACTCTATTAAGCTAGAAGGTTTCAAGGAATTTTTTGACGATATGCCTGTCGATCCGTATGTGAAAGGTAAGTATCGTTCTAGAAGATTATCGCGGTTTGCCGTCAACGGAAATGAGTTAGTTAAGTTACCTCACGGCTATTTGTATCAAAGCAAAACATACAATCCGCTAGTGGGTGATATCAGGCGGGAATTTGCCGAATTGGACGATCGACTAATTGCCCTCGATAATTTCAAACAGATGATTTTTGCTTTTTTCGATTCCTGCAAAATTCACCCGGAAGCTGAAATCGGCATCCATCAAATCAGGACAACTTGTTCGCCAAACAATTTCGGCAACCCCGCACCGGAAGGCATTCACCAAGACGGTACTGATTTTATCGGCATCTTCTCGGTTGACAGAACTAATATTGTAGGCGGGGAAACGCATTTGTACTTGGCTAAAAAAGAGAAGCCTGTTTTTAATAAAATTCTGCATCCGGGAGAATTGCTGTTAGTTAACGACCACGAATTTTTCCACTTTACTACGCCGATTAAACCGGAATCTGAAGGTGTGGGAACCAGGGATGTCTTTGTGCTGACTTCTCCGAGTTTGCTTACCGATTGAGTAGAGTTGGGCAATTGGGCGTCTTTCGTTCGTAGTGAGGATTTTAGTCCTCTCTCTGGCGTTTATTCAATCATGACTAAAGTCCTTACTACCAACCTTTCGTTCGTAGTGAGGACTTTATTTGTCTTTCTGGCGTGTAGTCAATCATGACTAAAGTCCTTACTACAAACCTGCATATTTTCCTAAAAAACCAGGTTTATGCGTCTAGCAAATCACAGATAAATCTTATCGAAACTTCCGTTCAGACTCTTGAATGGGAACATCATTAATGCTGGCTTCACGTCTTCGCATTAACCCATTTTCTGCAAATTCCCACTGTTCATTACCATAGGCGCGATACCAGTAGCCAGAATCATCGTGCCATTCATACTCAAAGCGAACAGAAATCCGATTGTCTGTAAAACTCCACAGTTCTTTCTGCAAACGGTAATCTAATTCCTTTGCCCATTTTCGTCTTAAAAAAGCCTTGATTTCTTCCCGTCCGCTGAAGAATTCGGCACGGTTTCGCCACTGAGAATCTTCGGTATAAGCTAAGGCTACTCGTTCTGGATCGCGGGTATTCCAGGCATCTTCAGCAGCTTGAACTTTGGCTTTAGCCGTTTCCAACGTAAAGGGCGGTAGAGGTGGTTTAGTTTCCATCAGCTTTGTTTTTTGTGATTATAAAAGATCGGGTGCGGGATGCTCGCGCTACAGAGAGAGTTTTGGGACTTTGATATCAATCCTCAGCATCAGGATCGATTCCCATTGCTCGCAGTCGCTCCGCTAACTGGGTGACTTTTCGCTCTGCTTGTTCGGCTCTTTCCCGTTCTTGTTCGGCTCTTTCTCGTTCTTGTTCGGCTCTTTCTCGTTCTTGTTCGGCTCTTTCTCGTTCTTGTTCGACCCGGCCACGCTCAATTTCAACTTGTTCGGAGCCAGTTAACAGCAAATTCCCCTGCGAATCCCACCACCGCAGCCAAAGAAGTTCTTGATTTTGATAGCTTCCCTGCCACAGTCCCAATTCTACATCTAGTACAGGAATGGGATAGTGACCGCGTTCGTTTTGCTCCATCCTTCGATACACAAAATCTATCAGGTGATAGACTTCTAAATTGCCAGTTCTCATTTCATAAATACCGTAGTAAGGAATGCGGATAATTCTCTCGTACACCCAAAACTTACCGGGTTTAGTTGTTGTACCGTCAGCGGCCACAGAAAGCGGAGTACGATCGCGCTCTTCCTCTCCATTACCGCTAGCAAATTCTAAAGCTATGAACGGAGCCATGTGTTCCCGCCAAAGTACATAAGAACGGCGAAAACCGTCAAGTGTTGCCGGTACATTCGGCACGTAAAACCAATCCGGTGCTTCTGCACCTCGCTCTGGCGGGTCAGTTTCTCGCCAGTAAATGCCGCAATCTTGCCCGATCGCATATTGTCCGTCTGGATGCAGTCGCTCTACAACCGGCCCGATCGAATCTGTCAGAATGATGCTCTGAGGATGCTCCTGAAAATTTTTCACAAATGTACCGTCTTCGTCTGGCAGTTGGGTATGATCGGGGAATGCAGGAGGCAGACCTGTAGCAGTTATTGTCTCATTCATCGTCTTTTCCGTGCAGTTATTGTTCATTGTACTGCGAAATTTTATAGCAATCTGATTTGAAACTTTAGCTAATATTCCCTAATATGGAAAAGCGATCGTAAAAGGTAAGTCAGATGGTTGTCGCAATTTCTAAAGCAGGATTGGGTACAGGTGCGACTTTCCTGTCTAACGTGACATGGGAGACTCTGGAAAAGTTGGATGCAGATTTGGCGGAAACTGGGGCGCATTTAACTTATTTGGATGGGTGTTTAGAAATTATGGCTCCTTTTTCTGAGGAACATGAAGAATCTAGAAACACTTTAGATCAGCTTTTAGAGATTTATATGCGGACGAAGGACATTCGTTTCTACGGGCGCGGCAGTACAACCATCGGGATGAAGGAGTTGGGTGCACGGAAGGAACCAGATGAGTCTTATTGTTTGGGTACGCGCAAGTCAGTTCCAGATTTGGCGATCGAGATGAGAGTGACGAGTGGTGGAATTGATACGCTGGAAATCTATCGTCGGGTGGGAGTGCAGGAGGTTTGGTTTTGGGAGGATGGAGTAATTTCGGTTTATTGTTTGCGTCCAACGGGATATGAGTTGGTGAGCAAGAGCGAACTTTTGCCGGAGTTGGATTTGCGATCGATCGAGTTTTATTCGCGGATGGCGGATCAATATGATGCGGTTAATGCTTTTATGCGATCGATGTAGAAGTTGAGAAGTGCGATCGATGTTACAGTTTGATACTGCTAGGATTTGACTTGGATTGAATGTATTGTTGAAATACAGGATTGAGTAAAAATAGCGCTCCCGCTCCTACTTGTACTTTTTCCAGTAAGCCGCGCCGCGCTAAAGATTGTATGGCTTGCCAAAATTCTGATTTAGATATAGCCTTTCTCAGAAAGATGAGGTACTCATGGGCATAGGGCATAGGGCATAGGGCATAGGGCATAGGGGATAGGGCATACCTCACTTTTTTGAGAACCGCTATAAGTCAATATCCGCAGGTGCTTGTGAAATATCTACCGCTTCATCTTGACTTGCTAACCAATGGCTCACCTTTTTTTCTGACGCCGATAAACGCTCTAAGTGAGATTCTAAAAAGGTTTCTAAGTCACCTAAATAAATATCATTATTATCGGTTAAAAACCGGGAAGCGCTACCGTCAAAGAATTCTAAAATTGTTGAAGCTATGATATTTAACCAAGAAGGATGACCTTGATAAAGGGCGATCAAGTCTGACCATTTTTGCTCATCTGCTAATCCTTTTTCTCTGAGAATTTCTGCCGATTCTTCCCCTAACCCTTTGAGGTGTAAAGTTCGTGCAGGTCGGTTTAGTGCTTCTAAAGCAGTAATTTCTCTGGGTTGTTCCCAACTGAGGATAATTAAACAACTCTGATGAGAGGATGTGGCAATTTGTTTGAAAAATTGGCCATAGTCTTCATAGCCTGCTAAATATTGACCTGCTAATTGACTGCTTTTAAAAATATTTTGTACGTCATCAAGGATTACTAAACAGCGAGAAGATCGGAAATAATCGATGATTGTGGGTAATGGGGGTTGTGGCGATCGCCCAAAAAATTGCTTGAGCTCGGTTTGGACGGTTGAAAGTGTGGGAGTGTTGGTAAGGCTTAACCAAATAATATAATCAAATTCGGTTTGAATTTGTTCGATGAGTTTGAGGGCGATCGCGCTTTTACCAATTCCACTTAAGCCGTAGATGGTAATCAAGCGGGTGTGGGCTTCTACAATCCATTGTTTGAGGGTGGAGAGTTCTGAGGTGCGATCGTAAAAGCTTGTTAATTCGGGTGCGTCTGTTAAATCGATTATTGGGGAGTGACTGTTGTTTTGGGGAGAGTCAGGGGGTGAGGGCGAGCGGGTTTGTGTATCTTTGATAGTTTGTATAAATTGACCGCCAATATTAATATTATCAACTTGTAATAAACAGTGACCTGATTGGGAATTTTGGGAAACCCTATGTTTTTTCTCTAACTTAGAACGAAAATTAAATTTATTGAGGTCTTCTCCTAATTCCTCACCCAGCTTTCCCCATAACTTAGCCGCTTCTTTTTTTACGTGAGATTCACTACAATTATAATCTTTAGCTATTTGAGGATATTTCTGTCTTTGCCAAACACCCGTTACTATTGCTTCCTGTAGGGGTGTAAGATGTTCTCCTGTTTTATCAAAAATCGAATTATTCGCCCATTGTACAACATCTTCAACATTCATGGGTCAGCGTTGAGTGAGGTTGAGTGTACTATATCCTACTAAATCCTACTTTGTCAACTGAATTATACCAACTTCTACTAAATTGGTTAAGGATAGTTAGAAAACTTGGGTGCTAAATCCGACCGTTTTGAGTTGTTAAATATTAATATCACCCAATATAATTAGGGAAACAAAACAATCAAATTTGGAATTCTGGAGAGAATCAGCTTTGAAAAACTTCCTAGATATCTGTCTAACTCTATTTGGTATTTTAATACTATTTTTAGTTTCTTTAGCTATTCCCGGCATGATCCAAATTTACTTATCTATAGTAGTTTTAGCTGTCTGTGGATTTATGATATTTAGTGTAATTTGGTTGTTTCTTATGATAGGTTTGATATGTAACATAATTTATTCTTTCATAACGGGTGAATTATTTAAGACATATGAGGATTAAACTGGATTTGAGGAAATCCAGTTTAATTTTGAACTGTATGATGTGTTAGATAAATAGAACAAAATACAAGACTTTTTAGATAAGTGAGACACCGAAAATATGTGCTTATTCAAAGAACCTAACTTGAGACTGCCCTCCAACTAAAACCGTATAATAAGCACCACAACTCTTGTCAGAAAAACTTTTTGTCCCGGCAGCTAATTGAATACTTTTAAATTCACCCTTAAATCCTTTATGCGGCGGTTGCACTGTTTCTCCATCTCTGTCTTCTGAAATAGTGAAGAGTAAGGAATAACCAGTATTAGTACGATGCGTCACCTTTAGATTAATTTTCGATAAAACAGAGCGATTATAGCAGGTGACGCGCTCTACTAGGTAAAACTAACGTCGATAGAGAGTGCCATCAGGCATTTTTGCACCGTTAAGATTTGCTTGTCTCAAGTCTGCACCACTCAGGTTAGCTTGCTGTAGGTTGCTACCAGTAAAGTTTGCTTTTTGTAAGTCAACCCCGCTTAAGTCTACTGCACTCAACCTGTTTGCTAGTAAATTTATTAGCTCTTGACTACTTAGGGTGGAACTTCGCCATAAAGCGCTGTTATTTAGATTTAGCTGAATTAACCCTAGTAATTCGTCCTTAGTAAGATTTACCTGATTAGGATCGCTTTTGATTAAGTTAATTAAATCATGCTGATTTAGCTTAGAGTTTACGAGCTTCTGTACGTCTTGTTGGCTTAAGTTAACTTTATTCCAGTCTAACCTGCTGAAATCCAAGTTACTAGGGTCAGCTTTGATAAAATTGACTAAATCTTGCTTGCTCAAGTTAGCTGTAACTATCTTGATTGAATCTTCCTTACTCAACTTAATTTTACTCCAGTCAAATCCATGAAAATCTAAGTTTCCAGGGTTTTTAACTTTACTAATTTTGACTTCACTCAAGTCAGCACCTGTCAAGTCTACGCCAGTCAAATTTGCACCACTCAAATCTGATCTTCTCAAATCAGCATTATGCAGGTTAACACCTTGTAGATTCTTACCACTAAGGTTAGCACCTGGTTTGATTTCGGTTTCAGTGGCTACTTCATTCCTTGTAGAGTCACAAGTTCCTTTTCCGAAAACTAAAAAGCAATCAGTTTTTTTAGTGACATTAGGTTGACTTCCTTCTGCTCTGACGTTTTCAGGGTGCATCAAGAGGATTCCCAGACAGAAAAATATGACAATTAAAAACTTGCTCGTCAACTTTTTAGCACGGGTCATTTGAGGTAGCATGGTATTTTTATCCCTACACATAGTTTGACACAGATTAAGACAGATTTTCAGATACATGAACTCTATTATACTTGGAATCAAGATTACTAGCTGATTACTCGCAATTTTGGAAATTGGGTTCGCACCTCACCAATCATTTTTATTCCGTCTGTTGTACCACAGTATTTAATTGCTGGCGCTGTGCAATCTGAATTAACATCCTCAATGCCCCATTCACTGCTGCATCATTGGGAAAAGCTTGGGCAACATCTGCATCTAAAAGCACTAAGTTTGTCCCGGCACGACATTGTTCAACATACTTGCCTCTAACACCTCCTTCCATTGCGATTGATCGCCCTACCTCCTCACTGGCTGAAATCCCTGCACAAAACTCACCCAGCGTGGTACTTTATCACCTGTAATATCTAGGATGGGAATGTTGAAACTTCTGACAGCGGGGCGACCGACTTCACCAGCCGAAAAAGTCACATTCGTAGGTTCCGACTTACCTAAACCATAGGCAGTAGCTATTTGATTAGCAAGTCGGCAGGTTATTTCAAAACTTCCCATATTAATCCTGCCACCTCCAGCCGCGTAATTCCAAGTAATACCGGGTGTTAAATTCAGGGTAAGCTCATCTAATTTGGTATAAATTGTACTTGACAAAAAGGGCAATATATACGATTTGGCATTAGTGAT